>NZ_DBGBQB010000316.1:0-4314 GCF_048470075.1 Cetobacterium sp.
CTCATAAGGTAAAGGTACTATTTTACCTGGTGTTTCTATTTTAATTAATTCTAATAACGTATCTTTTAATATATTTGTTTGCATCTCTATGTTATTAGGTTCTCCCGCATTTGCCCCCATAGGAACCAATGGAGCAACTGCTCTTGGTGTCCCTGTTTGTCTTACCACTGGAGGTAATGCTGCTATAATTATTGTAGGAATTCCCGATTCCTCAATCGCTCTTTGCACCAATACGGCTGAGCGATGACAAGTTCCTCAACCAGCGGTTAAAATCACCGCATCTACATTTTCATCTTTAAATATTTTTGCAATTTCTGGACCAGTCTCATTTTTAAATTTATCTTGATTTCCTCCTCCACCCATAAATCCAATATGAGTTTCAGCAGTCTCTTTAAAGAGCCCAGTTTTTTGTAATTCTCTAAGTCTTGTAATTGGAAACATACAGTTAATATCCTTGTTTACATCAGCATTGTCATATCCACCATGAGATACCATCAAGTCATTACTTAAGGCATTCCCTGGAATCAACCTGAAACTAAAGTCTCCTGCAAAATTAAATCTTTCATCACTTTTTAAATGAACTCCAGCTGCTGTTGCTAAGCCTACCTTCATATCTTTAAGCTCTTTCGTAACTGGAGTAAAAATTGAGTTAGGAGTAATCGGTACAAATATTTCTGATTGCATATTTTTTACTATTTTCATCTTCAATCTTCTCCCTTATACTTTTTTAACTTCAGGTGAAATCATCTCTAAAAAACTCATTTTAAAAACAACTTTTTGTCCAACCTCTAAAGGATAATCTGTTATAATCATTCTTTTGGGAATCTCTATATGTCCTAATCTTCCTTTAAAGTCAACTCCTATCCCCCCTCCTTGAACTTTTACTATAACTCCATGCATTTCAATAATTTTATCTCCATATTTCATCCTAATTTCACCCTTTCTTCATATCTGTAGTCAGATTATATCTGCTCTTTCTATACTTACTTTTAGAGAGTTCTCAATAACTTCAATATTATTTTCCTTTACATTTGAATTCCATTTTCTTTCTGCTTCAGATATCTCATCATTTGCCATAATTGCTTTTAACATTTCTAAAGCCCTTATAGCATCCTCATGGCAAAGAGTGTTACATGCTAAAATCTCATTTTCAATTCCCTCTGCACTCTTGTTATTATCTATCATATTATTCATATATTTATTTCCAACAACTAAAGCTCCCTGAACACCTGAAAATGTCATTCCAACAACAGGTATTCCTCTCATTCCTATTTGTTCCATATGATTTGCAAAATCGATATGATTATTTCCAAATCCCTCTGTAGTTACAATTGCCCCTTCTACATCAAGACTTTCTACTATTGCTCCAAGTCTTTCTGAAACATAAAATTTTTCACTATTTACTTGAGGGCTTCCTATAAAAATAACTCCACATAAATCTAGCTCTTCATCATTCATAGTATCTATTACAAGTGGTTCTCTAAAATAGTGTCTAGAACACTCCTTACTTGCTGGTCCTATACAAGTAAGTGCATGAATTCCTCCATCTAATACCTCTAATGGTGAAAGCATTATTGGTATATTTCCTAAATCAACATTTGGTTTCCCACCAAGAACTCCAACTGGTTCGATAGGTAATATGAGATTATCATGCATTGCTCCTTGTCCCATTATTTCTTTTACAATTACTATTTTTTTCTTGTCTGGTCTACGACACTGTACTAGTTCCTCTTTTTTTATAGATAGAGAATCCTCAATTTTCTTAAGTGCTTCTCTAATCTCTTGAGTTATAAAGTCTGTCACTGTATGTGCTGCAAATGGACCTGGTCTTTCCATATTTGTTCCAGCTTTAATGGTTACCTGTACTTTTATTATTATCTCTCCTTTATCTGGTGCTCCTGGTCTTCCCCACGCTATATTCTCTTCTAAAATACCTTCTGATGATCCAAACTCTCCAATTTGAACTCCTTTTTCATCAGTTCCAGTTATCATAATAACAACTCCATCTAAAACTCTAGTTATTCCCATTCCTAATTTAGAATCTCCCTCTTTTGTTGCAATAGGTTGAACATCCATTATAGTGTCACTGTATGTTTTATATTTATCCATTGTTATAATATCTATTTCTAAGTCAGTTGCAATGTGATCTTTTGAAATTGCATCTTTTTTAATATCTTTCCTAATATATAAAGTTTCTCCAATTATTTCAGTTCTAGGACCAAACTCGACTTTCTCAATTTTAAAATATTTTCTAATTAAAGTTCTCTTATTTTTAGTATTTTGTATTAGTTTTTTTCCTACATTTCTATCTTTAACATCTATTTTATTATCTGGTATTTGATTTATTTCTATTGGAAATTTTGTAATACTAGAAGTAAGGGGGAGTTCGATATCAATATTTTTCCCCTCTCCTATTCTAATTTTCAATATTCCATCACTAAATGTTGAATAATTATTTTTCATAACCACATTTTCTATTTTTTCAATTTTTTCACCAAAATCTTCCTCTAATATCCCAGTAAGTGCAGGGATATCTTTTAATATTTTTTTTCCCAAAGCATCTTTTATTTTAACCACCTTATTTAAATCAATAATAAGAGAATCTTGAAGTTTATATAGATTTTTAGCTGATTCAAAATCCTCTATTTTTAAAATCTCGCCGGATTTTTTACCTATTTTCAAAACCGCAAACTCATTTTCATTTACTTCCATATCAGTAACCAAATCTACTCCTGATATAACTGTTTTCAAAATATCAGATGTTATAGGTACCAATGAATCTATTGTTTTTAATAGTATTCCACCCAAAACATCTTTTATTTTAAGACAATTATCTGGTATACTCAGTAATCCCGACTCTTCTAAATCAGGAAAAATTGCAGGATCTTCTAAATTAGAAGGTTCCATCATTGTTCCAACCTCAGTCCTACAGCAACTAACTGCTGGTTTTTCAAGTACTTCTTGAATATAATCCTTAGACATTGACATTTTAATCCTCCTTAATACTTAATGTTTTACTATAATCTTCTTGTTAATGGATAATCGATAGTTCTGAAAATATGATCAGTAGCGTGATACACTCCTAATCCCAACTTCGGTGCACAACACATAACTGTATTTGAGCAATCCATACAATTGGAAATTAAAACTCTTTTTACGTTCTCTCTTTTTAAGAAAAGAATTCTTTCAACCTGTCCTGGACATACACCAGGAGTCATACATTTTCCGTTATTTGCTATATTTTTGCAAAATGCTACAGCTTTTACTGTGGATCCCATTTTTAAAGCTATCTCTCTAAGCCTTTCCTCATTTGCACCACATGCACATACAAGTAACCCAATTGGACCTTCATAAATTGGAAGAGGAATTGTAAATATAAGTCCTCCTGTTGTTTTTGTAATTACAGCGGTTTCTAAATTTTTAGATACTCCTATATATGGTCCCCCCATTATAAATTCTCCCACTGGGTATTTAATCTCATACTCTTTAATAAGCTCTTTTACTGAAGTTCCTATTGGAACATTAAAATATACATTCTCTTTATCTTTATTTTTAAAATCGCCTATTATAGTGATATCCTTGTCAATAACTGGTTTTCTATACTCTACGGCTCTAGTCAAATTAGCCAGAGTTTCTGTATTTAATACAATACTATTTAATGTAATTGGTCTATCGTTTGGGGAAATCCACTCCCCAAATATTGCATGAATTAAAGCTCTTTCCTCCCCCATAGGATAAATATCTTTAACTAGAACAACCTGTATATCTGTGTATTCCAAAGATTTAATTGCAGCATTTATCGCTTTAATTGCAGTACTATTTTTTTCTTTTATTCCTATATATGCCTTTTTTGCCATTGTTGAATCCATTGCGTATTTTATCCCTTTTATTACTAGTTCGGGTTCATTTTTTAAAAGCTCCACATTATGTTTCAAACCCGGTTCACACTCAACACAGTTAGCAATTATATTCCCATTTGGAATTAATGTTTTTAATTTCAAATAAGTTGGAAATCCAGCTCCTCCAGCCCCAATTATTCCGGCTTCTTTAGCATACTCTGCAATCGAAGAACATCTCTTTATTTTTTTAAAATCTTCAGTTTGGCATATGTCTCCATCAATACTTATTTCCTCATCATTTATTTCTAAAACTCTTCCCTTTACGCTACTATGAATTTTTAAATCTAAATCCATTGATTCAGCTATAAGCTCCCCCCTTACAATATCATCTCCTATTGAAACAATTGCATAACAGGATTTCTCCGTATGTATTTTTAAATAAAATTTATAAATAGCCATTTCTCCTCCTTAAACG
>NZ_DBGBQB010000317.1:0-3360 GCF_048470075.1 Cetobacterium sp.
AGATAATAGTATTCTTGACAAAATTTAATATACCTTTTATAAAACACTTTTGAATCATTAATACTTTTATATTTTTTTAAATAAAATAATAGTAATTGTTCTTGAGGTGTCATTTTAACAATATGGTATAGAAATTCTTGACGTCCACTCATTGCTAATAAGTTCTTTTCTAAAAAAATTATCAAATCTTTATAGGTTTTAAAAGTATGTATAAATTTATCAAATTCCTTGAACTTATTATAATCCCATTTTAAATCTTTATTCATCTTTCTCACTCCCTAAGCGTAGAGAAGAAGACAAAAAAATCTACTAGATAAACTCCATTAGATTTTTACACACATTTGTCCACTCCTAACAATTTTTGTGTAGTTTTTAGGTAAGTCTCCTGACTTAGAATCTCTTTACTCCTATCCTTCCCAGAGTTTATAACTCCAGTGGTTTTATAGTTTCATCCTCATTACAGTAGCGGAGGCTGTGTAGGATTTTCACCTACTTCCTTGTTATGCCTAAGCACCTAAAAACTTTTATTTAATTTTATATCTTATTTTTAATTATTTGTCAATTTATAAAATGGGATAAATCTATTTTACTTTTTTATTTAGAGATTTATATTTTTTCCTTCTACTATAACATATTTTGGTGATGTTACTGATATAAATGGTTTTCTTTTCCAAACTATAATATCAGCTACTTTTCCAACCTCTAAAGAACCGTATTTATCATCAATCTTCATAATTTTGGCACCATTTATAGTTACTGCTTCCAATGCCTTCCATTCATCCATCCCATTTTCAATAGCCAATCCAGCACAAATAGGTAGATACTCTAAAGGAATTACTGGAGCATCTGTTGTTATGCAAATATCAGCTTTTTTGCTAACAGTTGCTACATTTTTAAAAGATTTACCTTTTAGTTCAATTTTTCCACGTGCTCCTAATGATGGTCCCATTATCAGAGGAAATTTTTCATTTAAGACATCATCCAAGACATCAGTTATACATGTACAGTGATCTAAAGTCATATCTAAATTGAACTCTTTGGCTATCCTTATAGCACTTATAATATCATCACCTCTATGAACATGAGCTTTTAAAGGAATCTCTTTATTTATAACAGGTATCATAGCTTCCAACTTTGCATCAAATTTTCTTTTAGGATCATTTTTATATTCTATAGTTTTTTGAATAGTTTCTCGTAATAATGCTGCTATTCCCATTCTTGTTATTGGTGTTTTATTTTTTGAATTATAATTTTTTTTAGGATTTTCTCCAAATGATACTTTCATAGCCATTGGGAATTTTATAATCATTTTATCAATTGAAGTTCCAAATGTTTTTATACAAGCATATTGTCCTCCAATAACATTAGTTGATCCAGGACCACTTCCAACAACTGTTATCCCTGCAAAAAGAGCTTCTTTAAATGTTATATCTTGAGGATTAATTCCATCTATGGCTCTCATGTTAGGCGTTATTGGATCATTTTTTTCATTATGATCAATTCCTTCAAATCCTTGACTATCTCCTTTCATCCCTAGATGAGTATGAGCATCAATTAATCCAGATGTAACATATAAACCTTCAGCATCTAATATTTCATCATATTGGAAATCTAAAACAATATCTGTAGGTGTTATTTTTTTTATAACTCCATTTTCATAGTAAATATTAGATAAATCATAACTTTTTGTTTTATAGTTCATTATCAATGCATTTTTAAGTAATTTCATAATATCCCCCTAGTATTTATTATTTTTATAAATGTAAACTGAAGCCTGGTCCAATAGGTAATCCTAAGAAATACCATACTACCATTAAAGAGATTAATGAAGCTAATATTACAATTGAATATGGAAGTGTCAATGCAAAAATTGTCCCAAATCCAGCTTCTCCCTCTTCTTTTGTATTAGGTATTTTTCCTTCAGCTTGATACTGTGCTAAAAGCCCTAAAATTACAGGAATTGATGAATGTAGTGGTGAAATAATATTTGTTGATGAGTCACCTATTCTAAATGCTAATTGCGCATAGGCTGGAGAAATATTTAATAAACTAAACATTGGAACTACCATTGGCGCTAATAAAATCCATTTAGTTGATCCTGATGTCATCATAGGGTTTATTAGTGTTGTTATAAATACAACTAATAATAGCAATGGTAATGGTCCCACATTAGCTTCTTTTAATATAAATGATCCTTTCACAGCAAATATTTTAAATATATTTGATTTGTTTAGTAAGTATATAAAAATTGATGATGACAATAATGTTACCATTAGAGGTATAGCTTGAGTCAATCCAGCCTGTAACAGTTTAGGAATATCTCTTGTTGTTTTTATCTTTCCTTCTCCTATTCCATATGATATTCCTATAACAGAGAACATCACAAAAATTATTGGAACAATTGATGACAATAATGGTGATTTTGGTAAAAATCCACCTTCTGGATTTCTAAAAAATGCATTTTCTGGATAACATAATAACAAAAATATTACTAAAAATCCTAAAAATCCATAGAAAGAGAATTTTAATCCTCTCTCTTCTTCAGAGGTTAATTTATAACTTTTTAATAATTCGGTATTACTCCCTAAATCAGTATCACCCACTGTTTTTACAACAAATTTTTCTGTAAAAATAGTTAATGTTATTGTTAAAATAATAGTTGCAGCAGCCATAAAATAATAATTGCATAGTGGGTTTATTGTTAAATTCACTCCAACTGCTGCTGCCGCTTGTTCTGTTATTCCAGCCAATAAAGCATCAGTACCTGCAACAAACATATTTGCAGTAAAACCACCACTACAAGCTGCAAAGCCAGCTATTATTCCAATTTTTGGATTTCTTCCTAATGCTGCAAATAAAACTCCACCTATTGTAAAAGCAAATATAGTCCCTGCATCAGACATAATATTAGCATTTACAGCTGTAAATATTAGTGCCGCTGTTATAATACTTCTAGGAGCATTTAATAGGTATCTTCTCATTAAAGCTGTAAAAAAACCTGTTTTTTCAACTAATCCAATAGCCATCATCATCAAAACAACTATTTTTAGAGATGGAAAATTTACATATATATTTGGAATATCTTGAACTAATGCTCTCATATTTTTAAATGTTAACAAGTTTTCAACTATAACTGTTGTATTTTTCCCAATTTCTCCTGCTGTTCTAGCACTTTCAAAATATGTCACTCCAAACCCCAATTTGTTTAAACTAAAAGATACAAATAGGGTAATTATTGAAAATATTCCAAATAAAATAAATGGATGTGGAAGCTTATTCCCTGTTTTCTCAACAACTCTAATTGTTCTACCCAATATTCCTATATTAGTATTTGACATTTTAACCTCCTAAGTAAAATAT
>NZ_DBGBQB010000318.1:0-6307 GCF_048470075.1 Cetobacterium sp.
ATCTAATACTGAATTAATAACTCTTTTCCATGACTCTCTTTTAAATACTTTTTACTTTCAATTAACTCTTTCTCTCTTTTTTCATAGTCTAATCTATTAAATAAAACATTTTCATACCTATAATTTATTTTATTTCCTGGAAATGTCATACTTCTGTATATTCTAATAAAACACAAAATAAATATTACTCCTAAGAGACATTTTTTATACTCCACTCTTTCAATAGATCTTGCCAGAACTAACCAAGCTCCATATATAAATAGAACCCCTATTCTCAAAGAAACTACAGATAGTTCTGAGGTGAATAAAAATATAAATATCCATATATAAGAACTATTTTTTATAACATTATTTTTTTCATATCTATATGTTAAAAAAAACACTATAGCCCTTTCCAAGTAGAATATATTTGGTCCTCTCACTAAATTTAGTGGTATAACCTCTCTGTAATTAATAACTTTCTCTTTTAATATAAGTGGTAATACATCTAAATTTAAATTGAAAATAAAGTGAAAGATCTTTAAATCAAAAATATAGTATATGCTTCCAAGTGTAAATAGACTGAGCATGATTTTATCCCTATATCTATGTTTTAAAATAAAATACATAGGTATATATACTATTGCACTGGTATGAAATAAAACTCCCAATAAATTTAATATTAAAAAAGGAACTATTTTTCTCTCTTCGATATATTTTAAAGAGAATAAAAATAGGACTATCGCTTTTATATTCCTCAATAGTTCCACTTCAATATGTAATCCTTGAAGGCTAAAAAAAATAGCAAAAGCCATTATTGGATACTTACAATATCTTTTAAATATACAGTATAGGGCTATAAAATCAATAGTCGTTGTAATCATTTGATAAAAAATATAATTTTTAAAAATACCTTTAATTAAGGATGTATAAAGCATATATCCCTTTTCATAAACATATGTTGACTCCATAAAGGAGGGGTAGTAAAAATACCAGTCCCATCCTAGGAAACCTCTTGTTCCCAAAAATAGCACTAAAAAGATAACAGTGACCTTCAAGAGTCGTTCTTTATAGAGTTCATTTTTTCCAAAGACATCATAAACACCTAATACCATTAAAATTAGAGCTATTGATATAAAAATCATCTTAACTCCTCTTTATAGAGATCCATATATTTTTTAGCCGTAGATTCTATTGAATAAGTCAGACTATTTCTTATTCCAGCCTTACTTTTTTCAAAATATAGCTTTTTATCTTCCAACATAACTATTTTTTCCACAAGGTCATTTACATTTCCAAGTTCAAAAAGAAGTCCACTATCTCCCACTACATTTGCTAACCCTTCAACATCACTCGCTATAACTGGTGTTCCTGAAGCCATAGCCTCTAAAGCACTCAATCCAAAGCCTTCAAAATTAGATGACTGAATAGCTATATCACTTCTTTTTAAAAGTGAAGGAACAGAGTTAGAATATCCTAAAAATTGGACTCTATCGCTTAAATTTAGCATTAAAACCTCTCTTTTTGCAGCTTCTTGTGTTTCTCCATCCCCAATAAATGTTAGAGTATAGTCTTTAGACAGTTTTTCCATGGCACGAATCACAGTTAAATGATCCTTTGATGGATGAAATCTTGAAACCATTATTAAGCTACTTCCTTTTCTCTCTTTAGCCCTTCCCATAAAGGCTCTTAAAGAAACTCCATTGGATATGACTTCCACTTTTTTTACACTTAATCCAGTCCATCTCATAAGCTCTCTAGCTGTTGCCTCAGAGATTGCAATAACTTTGTTATATGAGTTATATATAAACTTATCTAAGAGCTTATACACTCTTTTTTCTCTTCTTCTATTGTGTGTACTATGTTCAGTTGTTATATATATAACTTTTCTTTTTAAGTATCTTGCTACACTTGTCCAAATTTGAGCATGAATTAGGTGAGCATGTACTATTTGAAAGTTATTGTTCCCTATTATTTTAAATATCTCTAAAGGATTTTTTAAGCTAAATTTATCATTTACCTCAGTTGTATGAATTTTTATTCCTCTTTTTTTGTACTCTTCTAAAAATTTTTCCCCTTTTGTATCTAAAACCAGTAGCTCAACCTCTGCTCCCTGCTTCTTTTGTGCAGGTATTAAGTCCAGCAATAATTTTTCAGCTCCACCTAACTCTAATGACGTTATTATGTGAAGTATTTTCATCTAACCTTTCCTTTCCTTTTTCCAATCATAGTATAGTGATTGGAAAAATCTAATTAAAAACTTTATCTTATTTTTAATCGGTATTTTTTTCTTTAACATATATCCATAGTATAGTTTTAATCCTTTTGGATTATTTTTTATAATCTCACTAAATCTACGAGTGTATCCGTCCTCTAAATATTGATAAAAATATATACCCCTGTCTATATATCTAAATATATAATTCTCTCCAATTTGATTCCATATATAGCCCTCAGGAATAAATTTTTCATCTTCAATCTCTGGAAATGGATACTCTCTCATTATTGAAGTTCTTACTATTTCAGCTTTATCTCCTAAGATTTTTTTATTATAAAATATATCGATGGGATTACTATCTAGCTGTGCTCCACCAAAAGTTTCATTTTCTCTCACAATTTTACCATTGTCAAAAACTTCCACCTTTCTAAATACAACTCCTGCGTAGTCATCTGGTAGAGTTACTGTCTCCTCCTCTATGATTTCCATAGCTTTTTCATTCAGGTAATCATCGCTATCAACTATGAAGAAAAGCTCTTTACTAGCTAAAGAAACCCCTATGTTTATAGCTCTCATCTTCCCCCCATTTTTTACTTTTTTATAAAGTATGGGTATCTCATCATCATCTATAAACTCCTGAATTAATTTTTCTGTTCCATCTGTTGATCCGTCATCTACAACTATCCATTCAAAGTTTTTTACTGTTTGATTCTTTAGACTTTTATACAATCTTCTCAGTGTATTCTCTCTATTATAGGTGGGTGTAAATACAGTTATCATCTATCTCTACCTTCCTTTTCCAAAAACAACTGTTTTTAAAGTTTTAAATAAAATCACTATATCTAAATATAAACTATAGCACTTTATATAGTATAGATCATATTCCAATTTATTTTTAGCATCCTCCACTGTGGCTCCATAGGGATACATAACTTGGGCCCAACCTGTCAGCCCCGGTTTTACCATATGTCTAAGTCCATAGTAGGGAATCTGTTTTTCAAGCTCTTTTATAAATACCATTCTCTCTGGTCTTGGCCCTATAAAGCTCATATCTCCTCTTATTACATTGAATAATTGCGGTAATTCATCTATTCTTGTTTTTCTCATAAAGTTTCCAAATTTTGTAACTCTTGGGTCATTTTTTTGAGCCCATTTTGCACCATCTTTTTCGGCATCCTGCCTCATACTTCTAAATTTATAGACCATAAACTCCTTCTCATTTTCTCCAACTCTCTCTTGTGAGTAGATAATGGGTCCCGGACTTTCCAACTTAACTATTATCGCCGCAACTATCATAATAGGAAATGTTAAAGTCCCAATCACTATGGACATTCCTATATCAAAAACTCTCTTAACTTTATTTTGAAATCTACTTCTTAAAATCTCAAAACCATATGCATTTAACAGCCATTCCTCATTTATATATGAGACCTCCACTTTTCTCTCAATCTCCAACATATAGTCTAAATACCCCATAACATAGGTATTTCTTAACTTAATTTTTAAGATTCTTTCAATCTCTTTCTCCTCTAGTTTCATTTTACCCAATAGAAGTAACTTTATATTATTGATTTTTACAAACTCCTCTAATCTATCTATATCCTCATTAAAATCTATATATTTATATCCATCCAATTTTTCCAAACTTTTCTCTAAGTTTATTTTTAAATCTCCACTTCCATAGATAGTAACAGGTTTAATTCTATAGACAAACATATTTATAACCGTTCTTAAAAATATTGATATTGCACTAAATAATAAAAAAAATACTATTAACCAAAAATCCCAACTCATAATAAACCAAATAGAAAAAAATACGATATTTATTCCTAGCACCATTAAATAGTTTTTTATAGAGTATCTGGGCACATCAAAATTCATTAAATCAAAAAGATATAGACCCAGCATTATAAATGAAAATACTCCTACACCCATTAAACTAGTCTCAAATGATAATCCAAATAAATTTACTAATATTGAAAATACTGCTCCTAAAACACCTATATAAAATAACCTTAACATTAATTTTCACTATCTCCTTCATAAAGGATAACCCTTTCTCCATCCTCTATTATATTTTCATCAGCTCCATTTTTATCATAGAATATTATAGCTTTAAATATCTCATCTTTAGAATCCAAACCATACTCTGAGAATAGAGCCGTAGGGTACGCTCCATCTCTATATGAGACCACTGTTAATATGTTGTTATTTCTAACTAAATACTTTGTTTTTTTGTTTTTACTTGTCTCATCCTCATCATCTCTTCCTATTCTCCCAAGTACCTTTCCCAAGATATCTAGTTGGAATTTATCCTCATCATTCTTTACTTCCCAAACACCAGCATCCTCTTTTGCTATCTTAACTTTTCTCATCTCTTTTCCAGTTTTTAAAATATACCTTATATTTCCCATACTGTCAAAAGTAAATGGTAATCCCTCATCTTTTAGGTTATATGAGGCCATATTAAATCCAGGTTGAATACTTCCTGGAACTCTTTTTTCCACATAGATAGCTGGAAGCTTATCATCAACTGGAATAGTTTTTAATTTTAACTTCTTTATCTTTGTAACTCTTTTATCCACTGGATTTAATTGCTCTATAATCACGGTATTTTCAGCTTTTGGATACAGTCCAACTATCGGTAGTATATCTCCAGAGCTATACTTTTTCTCATATGAAAAATTAGGCATTCCTCCCATACCTAAAATAGTCACTCTCAATAGATCACTTTCACCACTTGGCTCATATTTCATACCATAAGCCAGTGGCGTTCTACCATATGGATTATATCTCAAGAAAGGTTCATCAAAAGTATAGTTTTTTTCATCATACTCTTTTTTTAGCTCCTTTTCATATTTCTCATCTTGAACATATAGATCTCCATACAGGGCAGCTTTTCTAATATCAAATCCCTTTAGCATCTCCTCTATCTCAATGGCTAAACTAGGATTTACATTTCCAATTTCATAAAGAGTTTTACTTATCTCCACAACCTCTTCTAAATCATATTTTTTTAGATTTTTCTTCTCTACAAATTCCACAGTTATAGGGGATTTTGATAGTATCTCACTTATTTGCATAAGATTTTCTTCAGATAGTTGTTCAAATGTATCTTTACTATTTTTTATTGGTAATAGTTTTATTATTCTTTCTCTTATCTTTATAACTTCTGGTCTATTTTCAACTATTTTAATAGTGTTTTCAAAGTTATTCTTTATTAAATCCTCCTTAAAATATTTTCCCAAATCAGGTGATAATAAAGAAAGTTCCTTTAATCCCTTTATAACTTTAGCATTTTCTAAAGCTTTAGCATAATCAGTATTATCTATATATGATTCTATATTTGGATTATTTATAAAATCCACTAAATTTCCATTATTTAAAATAGAAACAGCTATCTCCATCTTATCTGTTGATAAACCATCTAAAATTCTTTTTAAGTTTTTATCTTTTAGTTTTGTATCAAAAATTCTTTCATTTTTTTTCTTTTCACTATTTTCATAGATTTTAGAGATACTTTTATTATTTTTTAAAATATTTTCAATTTTTTTCTTATTAAACAATAATCCAAATCCTGTGGCAACAACTATTGCAGAGATCAGTAGGACCACTATTTTCTCTCTTTTTATCATCTATTTTCACCCCATTTATAACTTTTTAAATTCTCTAATATTATACACTATATTGAAATAATTGTATAAAAAAAAGAGCTAAAAAAGCTCTTTAAAATCAATTATTTTTACAAAAAATAAAAATGGCGCTTCTTGCTGGGCTCGAACCAGCGACAACACGATTAACAGTCGTGCGCTCTACCAACTGAGCTAAAGAAGCACTTTTTTAAGATTGGCAACTTCCTATCCTCCCAGGGGGCTGCCCCCCAAGTACTTTCAGCGTTTATGGGCTTAACTTCCAGGTTCGAAATGTTACTGGGTGTACCTCCATAGCTATCGTTGCCAATCAATATTCAATTTACTTGGATCATTTGAAACTATATAGTAGTATATTAAGGTTAAAACTTCGATATATTAGTATTGGTCAGCTAAAAGCCTCGCAGCTCTTACACCCCCAACCTATCAACCTCCTAGTCTCGAAGGTATCTTAAAGAGT
>NZ_DBGBQB010000319.1:0-1673 GCF_048470075.1 Cetobacterium sp.
GGCTTAGAGTTTTTTATTATAGAGCATTATTTCATACTATTTTTTGATTCATGAAAAAGTTCGCTTAAAGTTACAATGTTTTGTAGTTCACTAGGGATAATTATTTTTGTAGCTTGACCATTAGCAACCTTTTCAAAGGCTTCCATACTTTTTATCATTAGAACACTTTTGTCAGGAGCGGCCTCTTTAATAAGTTTAATAGCTTCAGCATTGGCTTTTTGAACACTCAAAATGGCCTCAGCCTCTCCTTCGGCTTCTCTAATAGCCGCTTCCTTTTTTGCCTCAGCTCTCAATATAGCAGCCTCCTTTTCACCCTCTGCAACTAAAATAGCTGATTTTTTCTGTCCCTCAGCTCTTAATATGGATTCTCTTCTCTCTCTTTCAGCTTTCATCTGTTTCTCCATAGCATCTTGAATCTCAGATGGAGGAATGATATTTTTAAGTTCCACTCTATTTATTTTTATACCCCAAGGATCAGTGGCTTCATCTAGAATAACTCTCATTTTTGTATTTATAGTATCTCTAGATGTTAGAGTAGCATCCAACTCAAGTTCTCCAATTAAGTTTCTTAAAGTTGTTGCAGTTAAATTTTCAATGGCATTTAAAGGATTCTCTACTCCATAAGTATATAGTTTAGGGTCAGTTATTTGAAAATAAACAACAGAGTCTATATGCATTGTAACATTATCTTTTGTTATAACTGGCTGTGGTGGGAAATCAATAACTTGCTCTTTTAAAGAGACTTTTTTTGAAACTCTATCTATAAAAGGCATTAAGACATTTAATCCCACATCCCAAGTAGTCAGGTATGCTCCTAATCTTTCAATAACAAATGCTTGGGATTGAGCAACAATTCTAATATGTGCTCCAATTAAAAGTAGAACGATAAAGATAAAAATAAATAAAAATAACATAGTAATCCCTCCTAAGATTTTTTGGTTAAAACCAATTTATTACCCACAATTTTTTCTACAATGGCTTCATCTCCAATGGAGAAGTTCCACTTTGATATACCTTCCCATATTTTTCCATCTAAATATACAGTATAGAAGTTATTGCTTCCCCTAATTTCAATAGCTTCGATTTTAACTATTTTTCCTTTGATTCTATTCAAATCTTTACTATTCCCTTTAAAATGTTTTAGAGCAAGTTTTCTAATTAAAATTAGAAAAAGTAAAGAAGCTGCAACAAAAATGTAAAATTGATTTTCTAAGGAAAACTCATAAAATAGCATTGTTAAAAAAGCTCCTAGGGCAAACCAGATAGATATAAGCCCAAAAGTTAAAATTTCAATAACTGAAAATACAATTCCAACAATAAACCAAAGTAACATAAGTATAGCTCCTTTCTTCAAAGATTAATATAGTGTTTCAATTTCAGAACTAATAACTAAATCATCAGAGTTAAAAATAATATCCCATTTGTATTGAGGATTATGGTTATCTTTAGAGTGCCCGCCTTTTCCCACTCTAAATGAAGCAGAAAATGAGTTATAACCAGGAGTATTAGTGGTTATATCACGATATGTCCAAACTGTATGACCCTGACTATTTGTATCGATTGAGTATGGAGGCCCAAAAATATTTTGAATATCCTCTTTAGTGGTGTAGTTTTCAATTACAGTATTCTCAATAGTATATGTAGAAAGATTTTTATTATAAGCAGAGTTATTG
>NZ_DBGBQB010000320.1:0-37532 GCF_048470075.1 Cetobacterium sp.
TTTATACATGTTTTTTGTTCTAAGATTGAAAATAATAAAATTTGTGATACAAGTTTTGAACAATTAGATATTTTGAAAAATTATTTTGATTATGTACTTATAGAGGCTGATGGAAGCTCTAATAAACCTCTTAAAGGGTGGTATGACAATGAGCCTAGAATCTATCCATCAACTACAAAAACCATCGCTATTGTTGATATTACAGCTTTAAAAAAAGAAAAAAATGAAAATACTATCCATAGATTTGAACTTTTTCAAAAACAATATTTTAACCCTAATAAAACTATTGAAAAAAACGATTATATAGAGTATATTAATTCAAATAAGTTTTTTAAAAACAATTTAGGAGAGCAGATACTTTTCTTTAACAAAATTGAAAGTTTAGAAATTTTTAAAGAGTTTTTTAATATTGTAAATAGTTTGACCTTCTCTAGTAATATTTTTTTCGGTTCTATTTTTGAGAAGAAGTTTTTTCTCTATAAAAATATCACTCCTATTATTTTAGCTTCTGGATTTTCTAAACGATTTTTAGGCAATAAATTAATTTTCAAATTGAAAAATGGGAAAAGTATTTTAGAGAAAACGCTATTCAATGTATCTCAACTTAATTTCACTGAAAAAATAGTTGTTGGAAAAAACAGTATGTATGAAAGTTTAAGTAAAAAATATGGATTTATATATATATGCAATGACAAAGCGGAGTTAGGACAGAGCCACTCTGTCATTTTAGGAACTCTTGGTGCCTCTCTCTCTGGATATCTTTTTATTCCAGGAGATATGCCCTTTTTAACACAGAATACCATTATAAAACTCATCTATAATTTTCAAGTGTATGATGAGATTATAGTTCCTTTCATTGGGAACGAAAAAAAAGCTCCTGTTCTCTTTCCAAAGAGGTATCGTTTAGCACTTATAAGTTTAAAGGGCGATAGTGGTGGTAGAGAGATTTTAAAAAAGGAGAGATTTATAAAATGTAACTTTAAAAACTCTATAGAGTTTTTTGATATTGATACACAAGAAGATTTAAAAAAATTAGAAACACTGGAGGAACAAATATGAAATTACTAAAAGAATATATTGAAAAGTATGGATCTGTTACAGATAGCTCTATCTTAAAAGTGGATAGCTTTATCAATCACCAAATCGATCCTATTTTAATGATAGAGATTGGAGAGGAGCTAAAAAAACGTTTTGAGGGTAAAAACATAAATAAAATCCTTACAATTGAAGCTTCTGGTATTGCCATTGGTATCGCTGCTGCCTATGCTTTTAAGGTTCCTATGGTTTTTGCAAAAAAGAAGAAACCATCTACAATGGGAGACTCTTATAATGCAACTGTACACTCATTTACAAAGAAAACAGATTATAATATAACTGTTTCTAAGGAGTTTTTATCTCCAGAGGACAATATTCTTGTAGTTGATGATTTCTTAGCTATGGGAAATGCTATTCTTGGATTAAAAAATATAATTGAACAGGCTGGTGCTAATTTAAAAGGTGTTGGAATTGTTATTGAAAAAGGGTTCCAACCTGGTGGAACTATATTAAAAGAGCAAGGAATCCATCTTGAATCCCTTGCCATTATTGAGTCTTTGGAAAATAATACAATCACTTTAAAGTAATTTAAGTGACTAGTGCCGGAAAGAATCCTAATATTGTAAAAACTATTACAATTATTAGGATTTTTTTTCTTTCATTTCTTAAGACTTCGACCTCATTTTCTATTTTTCCATCTTTATGATTTTTTTTCCAACTTAGATATCCCAGTAGCGATGCGAATATATATCCCACTGTATAACATATAACATCAGCTCCATCAAAAGTTCCTATAAAAGTCCCATGGCCTCCAAATGCACCTTGAATTAATTCCATTCCAACCATAGCAATAAATATTATATTAAATATATTTTGAGCCTTTTTATAAAAAACCCTATTATGTAAAATAGAAACTCCCATTGAAAATAACCATAGCCCATCAGGTAGTGAATAGATTACCCAATTTGGAATATGCTTTCTGTAGACCCATACTATCTTTCTTATAGATTTGACATACGGATCTAACTTCATCACTTCAACTATTTGATAATAAAAAAGTTTTCTACTTCTAAAAAGTAGATATATTAGAACTGCTAAAGCAAATGATGATAAAACTATAAAAATTTTATTCAGTGTCCTCTTTTCCAAAAATACCCTTCTCATTTAGATATCTCACCACTTTCTCAACCCCTTCATCTAGAGTTTCATAGAATATCTCTGAATCATAAACGTATTTATCGATACTTTTTTGATAAAGTGGATCATAGTATTCTATCATAAGTATTTCTGAAAGCTCATCAATTTTATTTTGTCTTAGCATCTCTGAATACTCTGCATGTTTCTTTTCTCCGATATATCTTCCAACTTTATCTAAACAACTTTGAAGCTCCTCTGTTGTTGCTCCTGCATAATCGTCTCTTATTATGTCCACTCTATGTTTTATCGGTGTTTCCAGAGATAAGTGAATCCCCTCTCCTAAAGATTGGAATACATCCTCAGGAACATAGACATTTCCGATTCTTTTACTTTCACTTTCCGCTATAACATAGTCTGGTCTATTCCAATAAAAATAATCAAAAATTAAAGAATCGAATTTTTTTTGACTCTGCTCCTCCTTTTCACATACTCCTCCAAAGAATGATCCCTTATGGTTAGCTATTTTTTCTAAATCTAAAACTGAGTATCCTTTTTGTTCAAGTTTTTGTAAAATTTTTGTTTTTCCGATACCTGTTTTACCATGTAACACAATATATTTAACATCTTTATTATATGTTTTTATATTATCCAATATATATTGTCTATAAGCTCTGTATCCTCCGTCCAACTTCCAAGTTGTATATCCTAAAGCTTCAAATAGGGCCGCCATTGATCCACTTCTCATCCCACCACGAGCACAGTAAAATGCCAATCTTCCTTTGGCATGTTTTTGTACCTCTCTAAATATTTCTGGTAATCTTTTAGCTATGGCTTCCACTCCTAGCTCTTTAGCTTTCTCTGGAGAAACTTGCTTATATGCAGTTCCTACATCAACTCTCTCCTCATCTAAAAGTAATGGTATATTTATAGCCCCTGGAATAGGCTCCTCTCTAAACTCTTTTGGAGTTCTTACATCTATTAAGGTATAGTTCTTCTCCTTCAATAAATCTTCATACTTTACTAAAATCATTTTTTCCTCCATTTTTTGTGCTTGTTATATTTTACTATGATTTTTAATAAAATTGAATATTATTTATATAAAAAATATCTTTATTGTGATAAAATCTATTAAGAAATTAACTTTTATATTAGGAAGGAAGTTATGAAAACAAAAGCAAAAGAGTTATTAAAAACCATTTATGGATATAGCAATTTCAGAAAAGGGCAAGAGATAATCATCAATCATACCCTTTCTAAAAGGGATACCCTAGGCGTTATGTCCACTGGAGGTGGGAAATCTATCTGTTATCAAATCCCAGCCCTACTTTATCCTCATCTCACTATAGTCATCTCACCCCTTATCTCTTTAATGAAAGATCAAGTTGATTCTTTAAAGTATTTAGGGGTTAGAGCAGGATTTTTAAATTCAACTTTAAATAAAGAGGAGTATTTAAAATTAATCCAAGGTATTAGAAATAAAAGTATTAAAATTCTTTATATTGCTCCTGAAAGACTAATTAGTGAGAATTTTATAAATTTCATTAAAAATATCCAAATATCTATGGTCGCAGTTGATGAAGCTCACTGTATATCTCAGTGGGGTCATGATTTTAGAAAAAGTTATCTTGAAATTCCAAATTTTTTAGAAAAAATAAATCAAAGACCTCAAATTTTAGCTCTTACTGCCACTGCCACAGGTAAAGTTCGACAAGATATAATTGAAAAACTAAATCTTCAAAATCCAAAAATATCTGTGGATGGTTTTGATCGTGAAAATATCACTTTTAAAGTTGAGAAAGGTATTGTTCCTGAAGTTTTTATAACAGAGTATATCAAAAGAAATTCTAAAAAATCTGGTATAATATATGCAGCAACTAGAAAAGAGGTCGATAATCTCTATAGTTATTTAACTCTTAAAGGTTTCAATGTAGGTAAATATCATGCTGGTTTAGATGAGAAAGAGCGTTCCAATTTTCAAGAAAAATTTTTAAATGATGATATTAAGATTATGATTGCAACAAACGCTTTTGGTATGGGAATTGATAAATCAAATGTCAGATATGTAATCCATAGAAATATTCCAAAAGATTTGGAGAGTTACTATCAAGAGGCTGGTAGAGCTGGTAGAGATGGAGCTCCATCAGAGGCTATTCTTCTCTTCTTTGAAGAGGATGTTTCCACTCAGGAGTTTCTGATAGAACAAAATGAAGAGAGTTCCAATGAATTAAAACATAAAAAAAGAAAAAAACTCGACCAAATGGTTGATTACGCTTATTTAGAAAGTTGTTATCGAGAGTATATTTTAAAGTATTTTGGAGACAAAAGAATTAAAAATTACTGTGGAAATTGTGGAAATTGTAAAAACTTTAAAGATGTTAAATCCTTTACTCTAGATGCTCAAAAAGTTTTTTCCTGTATTGGTCGTACTAAGGAGAGCATTGGTATATCTACTCTAACAAATATTCTAATGGGAAAGATTGACTCTAAAATTGAAAGAAAAGAGTATTTTAAACTCTCTACCTTTGGGATTATGTCAACCTATAACAGAAGCGAACTTGAAGAGTTTATATACTATTTAATATCTGAAAACTATCTAGAGCAAAGTGCAGGTAGCTTTCCAACTTTAAAACTAACTTCCAAAGCTTATGAGGTCTTAAAAAATATTAAAGCAGTATTTAGAAAAATTAATGAATCTGTTACCTTTGACTATTTTGAAGATCCGCTATTTGAAACATTAAATTCACTTAGAAAAGAGATCGCTCAAAAAGAGGGTGTTCCTCCATATATTATCCTATCCGATTTAACTCTTATGGAGATGGCTGAAAAAAAGCCTCAAAATCGTTGGGAGATGCTTAAAATTAGAGGAATTGGAAATCAAAAATTTAAAAATTATGGTGAACTTTTTCTAAAAACTATTAATAAACTTTCTCCACAAGATATTGACATGCTTTATGTTGACAATATAATTGATGAAAAGTATCTTGGAGAAAAACAGCTTACAAGTTTAAAAAAACGTTTAAATATTGAAATTACAACTGATGAATTAAAAGAGATATTAATAAAAACTCTTTTTACTAACTAAAATGAGGTGAACTGATGTTATTTGAGTTTTTTATAGCAAAAAAACATATTTTTGAACACAAAAAACAAAGTTTTATAGGAATTGTTGGTATTGCTATTGGAATAATAGTATTGACTGTTTCAATTGGAATATCCAATGGATTAAATAAAAATATGATTGATAGTATTCTTTCTCTATCCAGTCATGTTACAGTAATCGGAAATGAAAACCTTAAAGATTATGATAAACTAGAAAATATTTTAAATACATATCCAGAAGTTAAAGGAGTTATTCCAAAAGTTTCTAGTCAAGGTATTGTTAAATATAATGGAATTTTAGGAACATATATCTCAGGAGTTAAATTAGATGGTTTAGATTTAGAAAAAGCTATTCCAGCACTAAATCTACAAAATAAAATAAAAAGAGGAAGTATTGATTTAAAAAATATGAAAGGGGTTCTTATTGGAGAGGAACTTTTAAATAGAATTGGAGGTAATATTGGTGATCCTATAAATATAATATCTGCCAATAACAAAGAGTTAGAACTTGAGATTATGGGAACTTTCCAAAGTGGATACTATGACTATGATCTATCCATGATTATTTTACCTCTTAAAACAGCCCAATATATAACTGAAAGAGATGGAACGATTAGCTCTATGGATCTTATTTTAAAAAATCCCTATGATGCTGATAAGGTCTCTAATAAAGTTTATAGCGATACTGGTCTTTATAATCGAACTTGGGGAAGTTTAAATCAGAATCTTTTAAAGGCATTGACTCTTGAAAAAACTGTAATGATTATAGGATTTTCATTAATCGTTATCATTGCTGGTTTTGTTGTTTGGGTTATTTTAAATACAATGGTTAGAGAGAAAATTAGATATATTGGTATAATGAGATCAATTGGAATATCCCATGGGTCAATTATTAAAATATTTTTGATTCAGGGCATTATTCTTGGTTTAACTGGAATTGTAATAGGTGTTTTAATATCTCTATTTTTACTTTGGTATATTAAAACTTACTCTCTTCCAGGGATTTCCTCAATATATTACTTAACAAAGGTTCCTATTGAACTATCTTTCAAAGAACTTCTAACAATTATAGGAGCTAATACTCTACTGATTTTCTTATCTAGTGTATTTCCTGCCTATAGAGCTGGTAAACTAAAAATTGTGGAGGCCCTAAGACATGACTAAAAATATTGTATTAGAACTTAAAAATATCTGTAAGAACTATTCTACCAAAACTGAAACTTTAGAAATAATTAAAAATCTAAATCTACAGATTGAAGAGGGGGATTTTATCTCTATTCTTGGACAATCAGGTTCTGGAAAAACAACTCTTTTAAATCTTATAGGTCTTTTAGATTCACCTACTTCTGGGGAAATATATATTGATAATGAAAAAATCTCTGTAAATAGCTCCAATATTGATTTAGTTAGAAATAGAAAAATTGGATTTGTTTTCCAATTTCACTATCTTTTACCTGAATTTACAGCTTTAGAAAATGTAATGATCCCTGCCCTTACTCAGGACTATTCAAAAAAAAGGGAGATAGAAAAAAAAGCTTTATCTCTTCTTAAAGAGGTTGGAGTGGATCATAGAGCCAATCATAAACCCACTGAACTCTCTGGAGGAGAGAAACAAAGAGTTGCCATAGCAAGAGCACTTATAAATGATCCTAAAATTTTACTTCTAGATGAACCTACCGGTAACCTAGATAATGAAACAAGTGAAAAAATTTTTAATATTTTCAAACAAATTAATAGCAAAAAACGTCAAACAATTATAACAGTAACACATTCAAGAGAGCTTGCTGAGATATCTAACAAAAAATTATTCTTAAAAAAAGGAATACTTTCAGAATAAAGGTATAGATAGAGTAAGAAAGCTACATAAATATCCATAAGGGGTGGTTTGTATGAGAATAAACTATAATACTAACGGAGATCTTGTTATTACTGATGCTATTAAAAGTCATTGTGAAAAAAATTTCTCTAAATTAGAAAAATTCTTTGACAATATTTTGACAGTTAATGTTACTTTGTCTGCTACAAAATCAAAAACAGGACCTCTACAGAGAGTTGACGCAAGAGTTCATGTAAACGGAACAGTAATTAAGGGTGTTTATACTGATGATGACCTTTATAATGCTATAGATCGTGTAACTGAAATTTTGGCAAAACAAATCAAAAAGCATAAGGAAAAATTAAGAGATAATAACCACGCTCTCCCTAATATTTCCAGTGGTAAAAAGATTACATTTGAGCCTTCTGATAATTCAATTACTGTACAATCTACTAAAAAAATTGAAAGTATCACAGTTAATCCAAGACCTATGGATGTTGAAGAAGCTATATTACAGTTAGAAGCTTTAAATAAAGACTTCTATGTATTCACTAACTCCGAAACAGGAGATATGAATATTGTCTATAAAAAAAGAAACGGTGATTATGGACACGTAGAACCAGCAGTTTTTTAAGAAATATAAGAATCCTAGTACAGCTAGGATTCTTTTTTATTTTATTAAAAATAAACTGGTTTATTTTCTCTGTTAAATGTGATAGAATATTATTATTGTGAACAAATTTATTATATATTAGGAGGTAAAATTGAAAAAAACAGATATTAGAATTGTCGATATTAAAAAAAGTTTCGACGGAGTTGATGTTTTGAAAAATATTAACTTAAATATTAACGATGGAGAGTTTTTTTCTATTTTGGGTCCATCTGGATGCGGTAAGACTACTCTTTTAAGAATGATTGCAGGATTTATTACTCCTGATAGCGGTGCAATTTATCTAGGAGATGAGAATATAGTTGATTTAGCCCCAAATAAAAGGAACGTTAATACAATCTTTCAAAAATATGCACTATTTCCTCATTTAACAGTTTATGAAAACGTAGCTTTTCCTCTTAGATTGAAAAAAGTTGATGAAAAAACAATTGATGCTGAGGTTAAAAAGTTTATTGAACTTGTTGACTTAAAGGATCATATGTATAAAAAACCAAATCAACTTTCAGGAGGACAGCAGCAAAGAGTTTCTATTGCTAGAGCTCTTATTAATAAGCCTGGTGTACTACTTCTTGACGAACCGCTATCAGCACTAGATGCCAAATTAAGACAAAATCTATTGATTGAACTTGACAATATTCATGATGAGGTAGGGATTACATTTATCTTTATCACCCATGACCAACAGGAAGCTCTGTCCATCTCTGATAGAATTGCAGTGATGAATAAGGGAAAAATTTTACAGGTAGGAACACCTGCTGAGGTTTACGAAGCTCCTGCTGATTCTTTCGTCGCTGATTTTATTGGAGAGAACAACTTTTTTGAGGGAGTTGTAACTGAAATTTTTGATGAAACTTATGGAAGAATTCAAACTGAGTCTTTAGGAGAGTTGATCTTTGAACTAGACAAACCTGTTAAGGTAGGAGATAAGATTAGAGTTTCTATAAGACCTGAAAAAATTAGAGTTTCAAAACATATTCCAACTGGACTTTCTGAAAAACACAATACTCTAAAGGTTTATGTTGATGAACTTATATACTCTGGATTCCAAAGTAAATATTTTGTTTGGGTTAATGGAGATAAAAATCTTCTATTTAAGGCCTTTAAACAACATGCTGTTTACTTTGATGAAGAGGACAATGATACAATACACTGGGATGAGGATGCTTATATATCTTGGCATGCTGACGATAGCTTCTTAGTTGAGGTGATATAAGTGAAAAAAATATCTTCTGGAAGCTTTTATAGCATCCCTTTGACACTTTGGATGTCTGTATTTTTTGTTATCCCAATGCTTATTGTTTTAAGTTATGCTTTTTTAACAAAGGGTACTTATGGTGGAGTTGAGATGATCTTCACTATGAAAAATTTCAATGTATTTTTTGAACCTGTATTTTTGAAAATATTATTTAGAACAATATATATATCTGTGGTTGTAACTATTGTAACTGTAATTTTAGCTATTCCAACAGCTTATTTTATAGCTAGATCAAAATTTAGACAAGAGCTTCTTATTCTTGTTATTATTCCATTTTGGACAAATTTTTTAATTAGAATATATGCTTGGATATCAATCTTAGGTTCTAACGGTTTTTTAAATACATTTTTAATTAAGTTAGGTATCATTGAAACTCCATTGAAGCTACTGTATAATACAGGATCTGTTATTTTAATTACGGTTTACACCAGTTTACCATTTGCTATATTGCCTCTTTACGCCATTATTGAAAAATTTGATTTTTCATTAGTTGAAGCTGCAAGAGACTTAGGAGCAACTAATAGTCAAGCTTTTAGAAAAGTTTTTTTACCAAATATAAAATCAGGTATTATCACAGCTATTTTATTCACTTTCATTCCTGCAATGGGATCATATGCGGTTCCTAAACTTGTTGGTGGTACTCAAGCTACAATGCTTGGTAATATTATCGCTCAACACCTAACTGTAACAAGAAACTGGCCTTTAGCCTCTGCTATATCAGCTATGCTTATCTTAGTTACATCAATTGCTCTTCTTATCTTTATGAGAGCTGAAAAAAATTCTAAGGAGGTAAGTGATGAATAAAAGAAGGACATCTTTATTTTTCTTTATTCTTTCTATGATATTCTTTTATTTACCGCTGCTAATTCTTGTTATCTACTCTTTTAATGAAGGAAGATCAAGTACTTGGCAAGGGTTTTCTATGAAATGGTATAAAGAGTTATTTCTATATTCAGATAATATTTGGAAAGCTTTTAAATATAGTTTAATAATAGGTATTCTATCTAGTACAACATCAACTTTAATCGGAACTCTGGGAGCTATTGGTATCCATTGGTATCACTTTAAGCATAAAAATTATCTAAAGGTTATAACTTTTCTACCTTTAGTTATTCCAGATATTATCCTGGGAGTTTCACTTTTAATTATGTTTGCTACAATTAAATTGGAATTAGGATTAACTAGTATTTTTATAGCACATACAACATTTAATATTCCCTTTGTGTTATTTATTGTTCTATCGAGACTTGGTGAATTTGACTACTCTATTGTTGAAGCTGCCTATGACTTAGGAGCAAATGAGTTTCAAACATTAAAAAAAATAATACTACCCATGCTGACACCTGCTATAATTTCAGGTTTTTTAATGGCTCTTACTCTGTCATTTGATGACTTTGTAACAACATTCTTTGTAGCTGGACCTGGTTCTTCCACTTTACCACTTAGAATTTATTCTATGATTAGATTGGGAGTTTCTCCAGTGGTTAACGCATTGTCAGTATTACTTATCGTTTTATCAATAGCTTTAACTCTATCTACAAAAAGTTTACAAAAGTATTTTGTAAAATAGATTTTTATATAGTATAATACTATCAGTAAAAACAGGAGGGCATATATGAAAAAAATCATTAAATTACTATCTCTAGTAGTGTTATTCGTCATCATGATGGGATGTTCATCTACTGGGAAGACTCAAGCAGTAAAATATAACGATATTAGAGCTACTTTTGTGACAACGCAAGGGGATATTACTTTCTACTTATATCCAGAAGCTTCACCGATTACTGTAGCTAATTTTATAAACCTTGCTAAGAGAGGATTCTATGACAATACTAAAATTCATAGAGCCGTTGAGAATTTTGTTGTTCAAGGTGGAGACCCTACTGGAAGAGGAGATGGGGGACCAGGTTACACTATTCCTGATGAGTTTTCTAAATGGCTAGATTTCTATCAACCAGGTATGCTAGCAATGGCTAACACAGGACCTGAAACTGGAGGATCTCAGTTTTTCTTCACTCTTTATCCTGCTGATTGGTTAAATAATAAGCATACTATATTTGGAGAATATGTGGATGAAAAAGACTTTAATAATATCAAAAAGTTAGAAGTTGGAGATGTTATTAAAGAGATTAAATTCACAGGAGATGTTGATTTATTCCTATCTCTTCATAAATCACAAGTTGAGGAGTGGAATGCAATACTAGATAAAAACTTCCCTAATTTAAAAAAATATCCTATTAAAGATAAAAGTGAATTCAGTGGAGAAGTTCAAGAGTATTATGATGAATTAAAAGGAATTTATACTAAAAAAGATGAAAAGGCTCAAGATGAAAAAGAGTGGTTTATCCCTAGATTTATCAGAGCTACTGAGAAAAAAATAAAAGAAGCAAAAAATAACTAATAAGAAAAAGGTCCTATATCAAATGATATAAGACCTTTTTTTATCTATTTTAACTCCATTATCTTTAATGTTGAAGCTATTAACCCTTTTACTCCAGTCTTTATAGCATCGTCATTAGCATTAAATCTATTCGAATGAAGTGGATAGTTTTTCTCATTTTCAAAACCACATCCTATTCTAAATAATGCCCCAGGAACTTTTTCTAAATAGTAGGCAAAATCCTCTCCACCCATAGATGGTTGTGGATTGGATATATAACTCTCTTCACCTAAATCCTCTGTAATTGAGTTTTTTATAATCTCTGAAATTTTACTATCATTTACAAGGGGAGGAATACCACTTTTTATGTAAACCTCTGCTTCTCCCCTATACGCTTCCACAATTTTTATTACAATCTCTTCCAATCTTTTATGTATATACTCTCTAATCTCTGAATTAAGTGTTCTTATTGTCCCAGTCATCTCAACACATTTAGGTATTATATTCTCTTTAGTTCCACCATTTATTGTTCCAAAAGTTATTACTCCTGACTCTAAAGGTGAAATTTCTCTTGAAATTATTGTCTGAACTGCGCATATTACATCCCCTGCTATAACAATGGGATCTACAGTTTTATGAGGATAAGCAGCATGTCCTTGTACTCCATTTATCACTATTTTGAAAGTATCAGTCGCTGCACATACCTGTCCGCTACGAAAAAATATCTTCCCAGCTGGTTGATCTGGCCAACAATGTAATCCCAAAATTCCCTCTATCTCCATTCCATTGAAACAGCCATTTTCAATCATATATTTTGCCCCTTCACCTATCTCCTCTCCCGGTTGAAATATTAATCTCACACTCTTTTCCAAATTTTCTTTATATTTATTAAAAATTTGGGCTGCTCCCAATAGGCAAACAGTATGTATATCATGCCCACAGGCATGGGAAACTCCTATATTTTTTGATTTATTTTCAGCCTCTAATTCCTCTGTTATTGGCAAAGCATCTATATCTGCTCTCAGAGCTATTCCCCTATCTCTATTTTTCCCATAGACTGTTGCAATAATCCCTGTATCTCCCACTTTGGCTACTTCATCCACCCCGAACTCAATCAGTTTTTCATATAAAAAATTAGTAGTCTTATACTCCTTCATAGAAAGTTCTGGTTCACTATGGATTTTATCTCTGTACCCCTTCAGCTCTTTTATTATCAAGTCCACCTCTTCATTTAAATTAAATTTTACGCTCATATTTTTATACCCCCTATCAAATAAAAATAACTACTTATAGTATCTTTACATTATAGATGAAGTTTGTCAATAATAAAATAGATTGACTGGATAAAAAAAAGGTCTTAAACCTCTTCAATTCAGGGTTAAGACCAATTTAATTTTTTATTAATATTCTAATTTTTATGCTTCTTTTACTCTTCTAATCATATCCATTGCTTCAAATCCACCCTCTAATACAACTTTTACTACTGAATTTGGATTTGCTGCTTCAACAACTTCCTCTCCAGATTTAGTTATTAGAGTCATTTTAGGCATAATAATCTCTCTAGGTTTACCTGATGGAGTTATAACTTCTAAAGTTTCTCCAGATAAAACTCTATTTCTAATTCCTAACATATACTCATTTTCGCCAATTTTTTCCTCAATTTTTGCTACTAATTGGTGAGTTTGACTATAAGAGTTTCTGTCATTATAGTTATTGGCTTCCGCTCCTGGTTGTCCATGATAGAACCCTTGAGTATATGATCTATTTGATGTAGATTGAATCTCTTCCATCCATGTTGGATCATACTCAAACTCTCCAGCATAATACTTGTTTATAGCATCTTTATATACTTTTACAGCATTTGAAACATAATAGATACCTTTCATTCTACCCTCAATTTTTAAAGAGTCCACTCCTAAGTCAAGAATTTTATCTATTATCTCTATTGTGCATAGATCTTTTGAGTTAAATATATATGTTCCTCTCTCATCTTCAAAAACAGGCATATACTCATTTGGTCTAGTTTCTTCAACTAGGTTGTACTTCCATCTACATGATTGAGCACAGTCTCCTCTATTAGCATCTCTACCTGTCATGTAGTTACTCAATAGACATCTTCCTGATACAGACATACACATAGCTCCATGTACGAATACCTCTAACTCAATATCAGGAACTTTGGCTCTTATCTCAGCAATATTATCTAAAGATATCTCTCTTGCTAAAACTACTCTTTTAGCTCCTAAATCCTTCCACATCTTTACTGAACGCCAGTTTGTATTACTCGCTTGAGTGCTTACACTTATATTTAAGTTAGTATTCTCCTTTACAACTTGGAAAACTCCTAAATCTGCAACGATTACTCCATCTACTCCAATCTCTTCTAAGTATTTTACATAATCAGGCAATAGTTCTAACTCATTGTTATGAGGGATTATATTAAGTGCTACATACACTCTTTTTCCCATTGAATGTGCATATTCAACAGCCTCTTTTAACTCCTCATCACTAAAGTTATGACTTCCAGCTCTTAGGTTAAACATCTTTCCACCTAAAAATACTGCGTCTGCTCCATAGTGGAAAGCCATTTTTAACTTTTCCATATTTCCTGCTGGAGCTAATAATTCTGCTCTTTTCATTTTTTCTCACCTTTCTATTCAACCTTAGTCGTATAATCTCCAAACTTGGTAATCTCGTGGAAGAATTTCAAGTTTACAGTTCCAACTGGTCCATTTCTTTGCTTTCCTATAATAACCTCTGTTATACCTTTTTGTTCTGATTCATCATTATAATAATCATCTCTATATAAAAATACAACCATATCAGCATCCTGCTCAATTGCTCCTGATTCTCTTAAGTCCGACAGCATTGGTCTTCTGTCAGCTCTTTGCTCTGGAGCACGAGAAAGCTGTGATAATGCAATTATTGGTATATCTAGCTCTCTAGCTATCCCTTTTAATGATCTTGAAATATCAGATATTTCTTGTTGTCTATTATCTGACTTTCCACTAGTTCCCTTTATAAGCTGTAAATAGTCAATTAAAATCATATCTAACTTTCCTGCTGCTTTTAATCTTCTTGCTATTGATCTTATCTCTAAAACATTTACATTTGGAACATCTGCTATATTTATTTCAGCATTTGCTAATTTACCACTAGCAATACCCAATTTACCCCAGTCATCCTCGCCTAAAAAACCATTTCTGATCTTCTGTAATCCAATTCCTGCCTCTATAGCTAAAAGTCTTTGTAATAGCTGCGAACTTGACATCTCCAAGCTGAATACTAAAACTCCCTTATCAGCTTTCATAGCTGCATTTAAAGCTAAGTTTAGAGCAAAGGCAGTCTTACCCATTGACGGTCTTGCTGCTAAAATAACTAAATCTGAGGGGTGGAATCCACTTGTCATCTCATCAAAATGCTTAAATCCACTAGAGATTCCTGTTGTAACACCTTTATTTTGAAGAAGTTGCTCCAATCTTTCAAACTCATTTGTAACAACCTCTTTTAAACTAACAATATCTTTTGATTCCTTGCTTTCAGCAACTTTAAAAATCATTCCTTCAGCTTTATCCAAAATAGTATCGACATCCTCATACCCTTCATATGTCATCTCAACTATCTTAGTTCCTATATCTCCAAGTTTTCTTAAAGTGGCTTTTTCCTTTATAATTCTTGCATAAGTTAAAATATTTGCTGCAGTTGGAACTTCCTCTATAATCTCATAAAATATAGCCTCTCCTCCAATATCATCAAACTTATCTTTTCTTTTTAATCTATCCATAACGATTATTGGATCTATTGATTCTCCTGAGCTATATATCTCCTGCATAACTTCAAAAATTAACTTATGAGCCATCTTATAAAAATCACTTGAGGTAATAATCTCTATTACCTCACTGAATATATCTGGCTTTAAAAAAATACCACCTAGAACCGATCTTTCAGCCTCTAAACTGCTTGGAATCTTTCTAAGTTTTTCTATATCTTCCATATTTCACTATCCTTTTATAACTACTAGAACCTCAGCCTTTACATCTGTATGTAATTTTACGATTACTTTATGCTCTCCTAAGCTCTTAATAGTGCACTCTATTTTTTTTCTGTCTATATCTAATCCAAACTCTTTCTTTAACTCTACTGAAATCTCTTTATTTGTTATTGCTCCAAACAGTTTTCCGTTATCCCCTGTTTTCCCAACAATTGTTAATTTTTTACTCTCTAATAAAGCTTTTATTTCAATTGATTTCTTTTTTTCCTCTTCAGCTTTTTTAGCATCTCTTATTTTTTTATTTTCTATCTTTTTTAACTCCTCTGGAGTTGCAATAATCCCTTTATTGTTTTTTAATAGGAAGTTTTTCGCATATCCTTCAGAAACACTTACAATCTCTCCTTTTCTTCCTTGCCCTGCCACATCTGCTGTTAAAATTACTTGTATTTTTGACATAAAAACTCCTCCTAATTATTTTATGATTTTACTATTTTTATTTTTATTCCACTAGCTAATGCTCCAAAAATAAATGCAAACTCTGGAGATATTAAAGCTAGAAATACACCTATCGTAAAGCATAAGGATTGCTTTTTTACTTTTTCATTTAATATTCCAGCAACTATCCTCATAAAATACATTATATACACTATCTTTAAAATACTTAAAATATTTCCAGTTAGACTTCCTCCAAATGATGTATACTTTTCTATAAAGAAAACTATCACATATGGTACTAACCATAAATATGAGACATCCCATTTAAAAAAACTCTCTTTATTTAAAAAATAATATGTTAAAAACACTGTCATATTTATATATACAAATATTAAATATATGAAATTATCCTTAATATATTTAAAAGCCATATCCACCTCATATTGAGTGAATGTTGTCTTTTGTAAATATAAATTTTTTAATTGTTCAAAGCCTATGTTTAAACCCACTCTATTAAAGTACATATAAACACAGATTCCTGCTCCTATCAATAAACTTGTTATAAAAATTCTATCAAAACATGGAATTTTCTTACCATATCTCTTCAATAAATAATATAAAATCTCTATTGAGCAAAAAACTCCTATATATGTTATTAAAAATTTTATATCTACCCAGCCTATAGCAGCTAAAGCAACTATATTGGCTATAATTTTAGTTTTTAAATCTGCATTTTCTAACTTTTTTATCTTATAGTATGGTAATACCCAACTTAAAAAAGGCATTGATGTAGAAACTAAAAACAGTGCTGCTATTATTATTCCTGTTATTAAAAACATTAATCCTCCTAAAACTTTATCAGGATAATTATACCATAAAGGTAGAGTTTTGTTAAGCTATATTATCTCTCCTCCAAAAAAATCTATTATTTTTTTAGAAAAATCTTCACCTTCTGCTCTATCTTTATTTTTATTAACCTCTTGTAATTCATATCTTATCATAACTTTTGACTTAAGAACCTTTCTGACAACATCTAAAAATAGTGTTCTATAAGGTTCTGTCTCCATCATGTTTTTTGCAAAACTCTGGTCATTAGCAAATCCAATGACTAAGGTATTATTTGAAAAATCTTTAAAATATGCCTTAATTAAAAAGGCTCCAAAAGTCATTTTTACTTTTTTAGCTTCATCTATTATGTTATTCCAAGATTTTTTTACCTCTTCATAACTTATTTTTGTCGTAGCATCTACTTCATTGTAATTATCTGCTAGACTATCTATCTCTAAAACATCTTCCGACTTTTGAACTCTCTCTATAATCTTTTCAACTATAACCTCTTTTTCCACTTTTTCAGTCAATCTATTTAGAATAACATATCCAACTAATCTTTTATCCTCTTCATAACGAAATTTAGATAAAACATCATATACTGTGTCAATTATTTCCAACCCAATCTCAGTATTTAAGTCATTTTTTACTATTTTATCTTTTGCTCTCTTAGCCAAATCTTTAAAAAATAACTCTATATCAATTGAATTTTTCCATATCTCCTCTAATAGTTCAATTCCTTGAGACTGATCTTTTTTCTGTACAATATCGATAAATTGATCTATAACTTTTACTGGTGTTATTCCTAAAACATCTTCAGTCTTTTCAATCACAATATCTTTATTATCGGTATTTATCATCAATCTTTCCAATATAGATATGGAATCTCTCATACTTCCACTAGAAGCCTCATAAATTGCCATTAAACTAAGTTCATCTATCTTATATCCCTCATTGTCGATTATATATACAAGTTTCTCTCTCATATCTCTATAGTTTACACTTTTAAAGTCATATCTTTGACATCTTGAAATAATAGTTGGTAGAATCTTATCTGGCTCTGTTGTGGCTAATATAAATAAAACATGCTCTGGTGGTTCCTCAAGTGTTTTTAAAAGAGCGTTAAAAGCCTCTTTTGTCAACATATGAACCTCATCTATTATGTAAACTTTTTTTCTTCCCTTTGTAGGACTATAATTTATTTTTTCTTTCAGCTGCCTTATTTCATCAATTCCTCTATTCGATGCAGCATCTATCTCAATTAAATCCAAAAAATTTCCCGCTGAAATCTCTCTACAATTTTCACATATGTTACAAGGAGTGTCTGTTACACCATTTGTTAAACAGTTTACTCCCTTTGCCATAAGTCTGGCGATAGATGTTTTCCCTACACCACGAGGCCCTGTAAATAGGTAGGCATGAGCTAATCTATTAGATTTTAAAGAGTTTTTTAAGGTCTGAACAATCTCTTGCTCTCCTGCAATCTCCTCAAAATCTTTAGGTCTATATTTTCTATATAATGTTACGTGCATTTTTTCCTCCTAAGGCCTAAATTTTTTATTCTAAGCCATAGTTATTCATCTTTGTTCTTAACGTATTTCTTGTTATTCCAAGTAACTCCGCCGTTTCAACCTTTTTACCACTTGTTATCTCCAATACCTGACGTATTAGCTCTTTTTCTACTTTTGATATTATTATTCCATAATAATTATTTTGCTTATTATTTTTTAATCCTAAAAGTTCCCCTTCTATCCAATCAGTTAATACCCAACTTTGGTTATCCCCTTTTCTTTTGGAAATCTTATTTCCAGTTACATTTCCTGGTAACTCCTCAACTAATATTGAGCTTCCTCTACATAGAGCTACCGCTGACTTAATAGCATTTTTTAATTCATTTACATTTCCTGGCCAATCGTATCTCATTATCTTTTTCATAGCGGGTTTACTGACACCTTTTACCGCTTTATGTAACTCCTCATTACAACTTGAAAGATAGTGATCTATAATGAATGGAATATCATCCTTTCTGTCTCTTAGAGGTGGAATATTAATCTCTAAAATTTTCAACTTATTATATAGCTCATCTATAAACAATTTTTTATTGATTAACTCCTCTAAGTTTTCACTAGTTGTAGCTACTATTCTAATATCCATCTCTATGGGCTCAGAACCACCCATTCTAAAAAATTCACCCTCTTGTAAAAGATATAAAATTTTCGATTGCATATCCAAACTTAAAGATTCTATATTTCCTAGGTGTAAAGTTCCACCATTCGCTTTTTCTAAATCTCCAATCTGAGAGAATGCCGCTCCCTCAAAAGCTCCCTTTTCATATCCAAATAACTTTCTTTCTAAAAGATTATTTTGAAATGATGTACAGTTTACAGATAGAAATGGTTTTGTGCTCCAGTCACTAAATTGATGAATTGCTGTTGCCACACTACTTTTTCCAGTTCCTTTTTCACCAACTACTAAAACTGGTATTCTACTATTTGAAACTCTACCAATCATCTTATATACTTCTACAATCTCTTTTGTTTGTCCTATTAACTTATCTCCAGTGTTTTTGTTTCTATCAACTCTTTCAGCTAATAATTTATGATCTTTTACTGCTTTTTCTAAGATTTTATTAACATCTTTCGGACTAATTGGTTTTAAAATATAGTCATAAGCTCCCGCTTTTATAACTCCTGCAACTAATTTTAAATTTGAAGTTTCTCCCATTATTATAATTACTGATCTTTTATGTGTCTCTGTAATTTTCTTTACAAGGTTCACTAGGGCATCCTGCTGTAAATTTGTTTCATCTATTACAACAGCCTCATATTTTCGTTCTTTCAACAGTTCCATAAAAGAACTGATATTCTCTGCAAACCTTAATTCGTTTTCAAAATTACTTTCTAACTCATCCTTTAATTCATTTTCTAATCTAAATCCTAAAAGAGTCAAATCTCTTCACCATCCTCTAATTTTTACTTCTAAATCTATGACGCTCCAAGTAATTTAAAGCTATATTCTAAATTTACATTCCCTTTTATATTTAATCCATTTTTAGTTAAATAAATTCTCCAAGTTCTTGCAATCTCTTCAATAGCTATATTTATCTCTGGAACACCACTACCTTTTTCTATAAATACTGATGTAACTTTCCCTGTTTCATCTATTTGTATTTTTAGTAATACTTTCCCTTGCATACCTCTTAGCTGTGCTGCCTCTGGATATCTCGGTTCTCTGTTATTTTGATCCCATTTAGCAATCACGTCACCATCTTCTACACCTAGTCTGTAACCACTTGGAAGTCCATCTGCTCCATTTTTCTCTACCATAGTCTTAAATCCTAAATCCTCTTCTCCCTCTCCTTGAAAGGCTAAATCTTTAGTGCTGTCCTCCAATTGGTAATCCACACTTTTGTCTAAAAGTGTTTCATCTCTTGAAATTGTTATATCTTTAGTTGGATCTGTTGAAGATTTTTTCTCTGCTTCTTGTAAATCTTTTTTATCTAATAACTCTTTCTTTAAATCACTATTTATTTCTCTAGCTGAAGGTTTATCAATGGCTAAAAACTCTGTTTCTCTCTTTGAAATACTTTTTGCTAAATCATCTAGTGATAATTTTTTGACCTCTTTTACTTCAGGTTTTGTTTCCACCGGTTTAGTTTCCTCTTTTTTAACAACCTTTTTACTCTCTTTTTTCTCCTCTTTTATTGGAGCTACTTTCTTTTTAGGTTCAATTTTTGTTGTTGTTTTTTTATTATTCGTCTCAAGAGTTACTAATCCTACCTTTAATTTTTTATCAACTATTTCATCTATCTTAATTCCAGGAATCAAAAACAAAATAAGAAGGTTTATTACCACTGATAATATAAATATTTTTAAATCACTATTTTGTCTATTCATAGATTCGCACCTACTTTCCAGGAGAAGCTGTATCTATATCTAAAGAAATAGCTCCTGCCTCTTTAGCTGCTGTCATTGTATCCACTATTATTCCATGACTTACACTTTTATCAGCACTAATGATAACATTTTTATCCTCTGATTCATTAAGCTTTTGCGCTAATACCTCTTTTAACTCTTTAGGATTTACTTTTTCTCTTTTGCTTTTTCCCTTATCCTTATAACTCACAAAATACTCTTTATTTTTAGTTACAATAACTTGCAATTCATTAACTGGCTTAGTACTTTTTACTGTTGATGTAGGCAAATCTATCTTTATGCTACTATTAACATCCTCAAAAGTAGTAGCAACTAAAAAGAATATTAAAAGTAAGAATACTATGTCTATCAAGGGAGTTAATTCAAGGATTAAAGAATTACCTGATCTTCTTTTAATTCTATTAAGTTTCATGCTCCCCCTCCTCTATTTTCTGAAATAATTTATTAACTCTGCACTACCTTTTTCCATATCGTTTATTTGATCATCTATTTTTTTATTGAAATAGTTATAGAAAATTATCGATGGAATAGCAACAAATAGTCCTCCTGCTGTCGTCAATAGGGCCTGAGATATTCCACTTGCTAAAACTGAAGCATCTCCTGTTCCATGTAGCGATACTGCTTGGAACGCTTTAATCATACCTGTAACTGTTCCTAATAATCCAATCAATGGTGTTGTATGTGCAACTACTGATAAAAGCCACATATTTCTCTCCAATTTTGGAACCTGTGCTAAGGCTACTTCTCTCGCTTTCTCCTCCAATGTCTCAACATTCGTGCTTCTTGTTTTATACCAATATATCAGAACTTCTTTTATAACTTTTGCAGTTGAACTCTTTTGATTTCCTAAAGTTGTTATAGCTCCTTTTATATCATTTTTTTCAATTGCATTACGTAGTATAGGTCTTATTCTAGACATATCTATATTTTCATTGACTCTAAAATATATCGCTCTCTCTATAATTACATATAACCCTAATATCGACATAAAAACTATAAAATACATTAGTATTCCACCATTTACTAACCAGTACATATTTAACCCTCCTAATTAAGTTGTAATTTTTATTATAATGCTATTCCTAAAGTTACTAAAGCCACTACTCCTATAATATACTTCCAAATTGAAGTCCCACTATCAGTCTCTGTTAAACTTTTATTCATTGAATCATTTGTTTCATTTATTTGAATAACTTGTTTTTGATCTTTATATTTATCAGCTGTGATATTTTGATCCTCTATCACTATAGCTTTTTTCTCCAACTGTACATTATTTTCTTTTGGATAACTTTCTAATTGCTCTTTATTTACACCTGTTACCTGCTTATCAATAATTACATCTTCATTAGCGAAAGCCCCCACAGATAAAATCATTAAACTCATAATAACTAATTTTTTCATATATTCTCTCCTCCGTTAAAAAAATCTTTATATTTTTCAGAAAGTTTTAAATTCTCTCTTTTTAACTGTTCATAATATACTTTTGCTATATCTTTTTTCTCCATTTTTAAATTTAAAAATATTAGTTTTTCTAAGAAATAATCTTTATTCTTACTTTCTGTCTTTAATAACTCATCATATTGTGCTATTGCATCTTTATAGTTATTTAAATTTTCATATCCCTCAGCAGATCTGATTTTAGATTCCAAAGCATATTCACTTGTTGGATATAATACATATAGTTTTGTGTAATTTCTTATAGAATCTCCTGTCATTCCAGTATCTTTTTGAATATTGGCAATTTGATACAGTGCTCTATCTTTATAAGCACTATTTTCCAAAGAGTTAATATTCTCATAGTACTCTTTTGCTTTAACCAAATCTTTATGCGAGTAGTAATAGTCTCCTAATCCTAAGGCTGCAAAATCTTTATATTCATCCGTTGTTATAAGTTTTTCATACTCAGCCTTTGCTTCCTCCAATTTTTTCTCTCTTTGGAAATGCTTAGCCATATAGTAACTTTTTTTATTGTCATTAGTTATTTTATTTATCCATTCTAACTCTTTTGTTATATCTTTTGTACTCTGAGAAATCTCTATTACTTTCATCAGAGATTTTTCTTTTAAGACTTCATCCTTTGTCTCATTATATAACATCTCATAACTCTTTAAACTATCTCCATTATTTCCCTGTACACTATAAAGCTCTCCCTTCATTAGAAGAATATTATCTTTTAATTTTGAGTTTGGATACTGACTTAAAAATACTTTACTTTTAGCATTGAATCCATCTATATTTTTTAATAGGTATAGTGAAGATATCTCCCAATACAATCCCTTCTCTTTATATTCTGGATTATTTGAATTTTCGGCACTTATTTTATATGCTTCAATTGCTTCATTATACTTCTTTTCGCTGTAGTATGTTTCTCCAATCTGGAACTGTGCATAGTCTCCCATATTTGAAACCAACTTTAATTTTTCAAAATACTCTCTAGCCTTCTCTGGATTATCCAATCTGAAATAACTGATTGCTATTTTATCCACTACATCCTCTAGTGCAAACAGGTTCTCTCCAGCTACATATGCTTCTCCAGCATCAATGGCCTCTTGATATTTTTCCCATAGGAAGTAATTTTTTATAATATTGTACTTTGATTTTTCATAGAGAGCTTTGTCTACGTTGTCTGTGCTATTTATAACTTGATTGAAGTACATCTCCGCTTCATCATATCTTCCCATTCCCATAGTTGCAATACCTTTTTGATATGTATTTTCTAGAGAAGCATCTTGAATATTCAAATATTGCATAACATCATTATATTTCTTTTGAGCAATCATAACCTCTATTAAATTTGACACCACATCTGGGTCTCTATTTGTTGTTAAATACTCTTTATATACATTTATAGCTTGCTCTCCATTCCCCTCAGCCAATAAGTTATCTGAAGTTATTATGGTAATATTTTTTCTATATTCCTGATCTGTTGGATATTTTGTATTATACTCCTTAATTAGACTATTTAGTCTACTTCTATCCTTTGTTTTGCTTAAAGTTACAATCATCTTATATAGAGATTCCTTTGTTGGAGCGATATTATAATTTTTTGTATAATACTCTTCAGCTACCTTAAAGTCTCCCTCTTGGAAGGCTGACGTTCCTATTAAGTTATTAGTAGCTATCTCCTCATCTCTATTTAAGTTTAATCCTGCAACTAAGTTTCTATTGCTTAAAACCCATTTATAATTTTTATTTAAGTACTCAATAGAAAGTTGATAATAAATACTTTCATTTTTATACTTTGTTGGGTAAAGCTTTCTAAAGTTTTCCAGTGAATTTTTATAATCTTTTAATCTATATTGAGATAGAGCAATTCCATACCAAACATCAATATCTTTATTTGATATTTTATTATAGTAACTTAATGCTACATCATTTAATCCTCTAACTAGATAAAAATCACCGAAACTCTTTAAAGCTGTATTGTATAGTTTAGGTTCTGATGATAGACTAGCCAGTATATTTTCAGCTGCTTTTGCATTTCCTTGCTTTAAATAAATCTCTATCATGGTTAAAATTGACAATGTTTTATACTCTGAGTTGACATTACTATTTTTTACCTTTTTAAAATACTCTAAAGCTTTTGATGTTTCATTTGTCTTGTAATAAGATGATCCATAAAGGTAGTTTACTAAATCTTTATTTACTCCAACTTTTGCTCCTCTATAGTACTCATCTAAATAAACTATTGTCTTTATATACTGAGAGTTATTATATGCTGCTAAGGCAAGGTTTAAAACTACATCTTCATAGTTTCTTCCCTGTACGCTCAGGGCACTTGTTAACTCTCTTTGAGCCCTAATATAATCTTTATTATCCATATAACCCTTTCCAATAGATAATAAGGCTTCCTCATAATCGTTTTTTCCCTCAGCTGTTGTTTTCACAATTAAGTTTGCAGCTTTAGAAGCTGTTTCAAAATCTTTTAGTCCTACATAAGCTTTAGTTAAATATAAATAAATACTATTTGTTTCATTTTGATTAAGTTTTAACTCTTTTAAACATCCATTTAAAGTGTTTATTGACTCTTGGTATCTTCCTTCTACATAATATACCTGACCCATTCTTACCTTTATATTTTTTATATATTTAGAACGTGGATATTTTGTTATAAAGTTATTCGACTCTTGAAGAGCCATAGAATATTTTTTTTGAAGAAATAATTCATCCAAAAATTTAATATCCTCTTTCTCAGAGGCCATTAGTCCTGAACATATTAAAAGCCCTGCTAATAATAGTTTTAATTTTTTCACGTTGTCCCCACCTCTCTCAATACTTTTCTTATCTCATTGACAGCCACTCTTGTATCTTTACACGGTCCTTTCACTATCATGTTAAAAACCCCATAAACTGGTATTGGAAAAGAATCTCTAATCCCTGAAGTTAAATCCCTTTTACAAGCCACTGCAACCACCAAATTAGGCTTGTACTCCTTCAAATACAATCTAGCTAATGTCCCACCAGTAGCTACTTTTACATCAATATTTTCAAACTCATCTTTCAATTTTATAATCTCAGCTATATCACAAAGTCCACACATTTTACAATTTTCAACATTATTTGTTATTTTCAAATTACAATCATACTTTTGGATACAATGAGGTAATAATATCGCTACTTTTTTTGCTCCATCTTTTTTTATTTTTTTTAGTACTCTTTTATTGTTGAAATCTACAAATTTTTTTGCACTATTATTGTCATATGGATTTTTAGTTATGTATTCTAATAGTAAATACCTGAAATAGTGAAGCTCATAGATGAGTTTTAGTATATAAAATTTGCTCATTATTTCTCCTTAAATGAAAAAATATTATCCAAATTATACCACAAAGAATTTATCTTTGCAAAATAAAAACTAGCTCACTCTGTAAGCTAGTCTTTTTTATCTAGTCTTTCAAAGCTAATGGCATCACTATATAAGTATAATTATCTTCTTCTATATTTCTTGTTCTTACAGCGCTATTTGATGTTGTAAACTCCAGTGTTACAATATCTTTATCACTTGATTGAACAAACTCTAATAAGAACTTAACATTTAAAGAGATTCTTAAACTCTCTCCTTCATAATCTACTTTCGCAATCTCCTTAGCCTTTGCAATTTCTCCAACTCCTTCAATATCAATGTTATTTCCAGACAGAGTAAATATCGCTCCGAATTTTGATTCAGAATTATTTTTTACAAATATCTGAATTCTTTTTAACATCTTTTCAAATTCGACTCTATTTATTTGTAACTTTTTATTATATCCACTAGCTTCTAAAATTGTTTTATAATTAGGAAATGGTAAGTCTATAACTCTACTTATTATAGAAATGTTTCCTAATTTAAAATATAGCTGTTTATTCTTCTGAATAAACCCTATCTCCTCTTCATTTCCATTTCTTAATAGTTTAGACATTGCATCTATCGTATTTATAGGTATACTCACTTTAAAAGTTCCACTATTTTCTAAATACTCATGCTCTAAATATGTTAATCGATACGTATCTGTGGATATAAATTTTATTTTATTTTCCTCTATCTCCAATCTGATACAATTTATTGATAAATTATCACTAGACATAGAAGCTGAGAATTTAACTTTATCAAAGTAATCAGCTAAATCCACTTTTTTTAATTTAAACTCAAATTCCTCATCATTTAATTCTGTTTCCTGCATTCTAGGAAACTCCTCAGCATTCATAAGCATAAATTCAGAGGCTGAATCTGATGTCTCTATTGTTAAGATATCCTCATCTATATTTAAAGTTATCTCTTCATCTTTAATCTCTTTTAAATATTCCTCAACTAAGTTGTGTTGAAATACAGCTTTCCCCTCTCTTAGTATTTCACAATCCATATGTGTAGATATTGTCAACTCTAAGTTTGTTCCACAAAACCATAGTTTGTTATCTCTTGTTTCTATATATACATAAGATATAATTGGTCTTATTTTGTTCTCATTGATGGCCTTTTCTACTATTTTTATTTTTTTTAGAAATTCCAATCTATTAACTTTTAAAATCAATTTAACCTCCTTGCTTTTAATAGTAATAGTTTCCTTTTAGTAAGTCACTATAACGTATTCTCAATTTTTCTAATGTTTTTTGCTCTATTTGTCTTACTCGTTCTCTTGTTATGCTAAAACTTTGCCCTATATCTTCCAAAGTATGGATTTGATTCCCATCGAACCCAAATCTAAGCTTAAGTATCTGCTTTTCTCTTTCGTTTAGCTTATTCAGAATCTCTTTAATCTGTGCTGTACTCATCTCTCTAATCAGATTATCCTCTAAATCGTTGTGTACCTCACTAGCTATTGTATCCTCTAAACAGATATCCTCTCCTATTGGAGAACTCAGTGATACCGTTTCTTGAAACTCCATCATTAAATCTTGAACTTTTTCTAAGTTTATATTTAATCCCTCTGAAATCTCATATATACTTGGATAATCACCCTTTAGCATAACTGCATCCATTATAAACTTATTTATCTTATTTAATAAATCATGTTTGTAAGATGGTATTCTTATCTCTCGACCCTTGCTGATTATAGCTTTGCTTATGGCTTGTTTTATCCACCATACAGCATAGGTCGAGAATCTGTACCCCTTGTCTACATCAAATTTCTCAATGGCATGGATAAGACCAAAGTTCCCCTCACTGATCAAATCTATAAAGCTCATGCCTTTACTTCCATACTTCTTAGCTACATTGACCACTAATCTTAAATTACATAAAATCAATCTTTCTCTTGCTTCAATATCACCATTTTTAGCTTTCTTCAACAGTAATATCTCCTCATCTTTTCCTAACACTTCATACTCTTTTATATCATCTAGATAAAATGAAACTAAATCTTTTTCTGTCATATACACCCCATACCCTCATTAGTTATATTTTTCTATTTTGAATCTCCGTGTTGCTATTTAATTTTTAAATTTGATTTTTATTTTTAATGTAATTAATTGCTATAAGTATAACTATTTAACTTTTTAGTAAAACTCCTCTTTTAACTCTCTTGTCATTAACTCTTTAACCTTTTCTTTTGTGTCTGCTCCCTCGTATATTATTGAATAAATAGCTTCAACTATTGGCATACTTATACCTAACTCTGTTTTTTTAGCATAAACAGCTTTTACAGTTGGTACCCCTTCAGCTACCATAACCATGCTCTTTAGTATATCGTCTATTTTCTCTCCTTTTCCAAGTCTTTCTCCAACATATCTATTTCTACTATGTTGACTTGCACATGTTACAACTAGGTCCCCAATCCCCGTTAAACCTGAAAAAGTTCTTTCATTTGCACCCATAACTTTACCGAATCTTATCATTTCTGCTATTCCTCTAGTTATTAGAGCTGCTTTAGCATTATCTCCATAACCTAGTCCATCAGCTATTCCCGCTCCTATTGCTAAACAGTTTTTAACCGCACCACCCAGTTCAACTCCAGCAATATCTTCGCTTACATAAACTCTAAAGTTCTCTGTGTTGAATAACTCTTGAACTTTTTTAGCTTTATCAATCTCTCCAGCTGCAACAATTGTTGTTGGCAACTCCTGAGCAACCTCCTCAGCATGAGTTGGCCCAGATAAAATTACTATATTTTTATGATATTTACCTTTTATTTCATCCTTCATTACATGAGATAGCGTTTCACCACTTAAAATCTCTATACCTTTTGCTGTATTTATTAAAATCATATCCTCCTCAATTTGCGGGGATATTTTTGCCATAACTCCTCTTAAAACTTGAGATGGTACAGAAAAAATAATATATTTCACATCAGATAAAAGCCCATCTAATTCCCAGGTTACATTTAAATTCTCTGGAAATTTAACCCCTGGAAGTAATCGTTTGTTCTCTTTCTCTAAGTTCAACTTTTCAGCTATCTCTTTGTTGTGTTCCCACATTGTAACATCATAGCCTTTTTTGGCTAGAACCATACCTAAAGCTGTTCCCCAGCTTCCTGCTCCTATTACAACTACCTTTTCCATTTAATTTATCTCCTTACTTTAAATTAAATTTATTTTCCTTTCCATCCATAAGTCTTTGGATATTTGCTTTATGCTTATATATTACAAATACTCCCACAAGTAGAGATATAAAAACTAAAGGCATTCTTGTTGAAGAATCTCTCACTGGCATAAAATATGCTAAAATCGGTAACAATGCTGCACAAATAACCGATCCTAGAGATATATATCTACTTATTCCTACCACTAATATAAAAACTAAAACCAAAATTCCTACCACTTTAGGCATTAGGAAAAGAAAAACTCCTAAACTTGTAGCTACGCCCTTTCCACCTTTAAATTGTAAAAAGAATGAAAATGTATGACCTAATATAGCTATCAATCCCAATACTATAATATATATTCCATCCACACCAAATGAACTTGCAATATAAAGTGGAATATAACCTTTTAAAGCATCTAATATAAGAACCATTATACCATACTTTGGACCTAAAATTCTATATGCATTTGTTGCCCCTGAATTTTTGCTTCCATACTCTCTTATATCTATATCTTTAGTTGCTTTTCCTAACCATACTCCACAAGGCAATGAACCAAATATATATGCAACCACTGCAAATATTAAAAACTTTATCATAAAGTCCTCCTATATTTTTATTAATCTTCCCACTACTTCTATATGGCTTGTTTGAGGAAACATATCTACTGGTTTTACTCTGACTAGTCTGTATCCCTCTCTTTCTAATATCTCTATATCTCTCGCAAAAGTTGATGGATTGCAAGATATATAAACTATCTCTTTTATTCCAACTTTAGCAATATTTAATAGACTCTCCTCATCTATCCCTTTTCTTGGAGGGTCTAAGATTATAGAATCCACTGCTTCTGATTTTATAAGTTTTCCTAACTCTTTATTTACATCTCCACATATAAAATCTACATTCTCTATATGATTCTCTTTTGCTGTTCTAATCCCATCTTTTACTGCAGATTCCACAATTTCGATAGAGTATACCTTTTTAGCTTTTTTAGATAGAATCATCCCTATTGTTCCTGTTCCTGCATAGGCATCCACAATAGTTTTATTTTCAATGTTTTCAAACATATTTATAGCTAACTCATATAATCTTTTTGTTTGCTCCAAATTAATTTGGAAAAAAGATGTCGGTGATATATTAAAGTGGATTCCTGAGATATCCTCTTTTATTGTTTTTTTACCAAATACAAGTATATTTTTATTTCCAATAGCCACATTTGTTTTTCTATCATTTAAAGAAACATATACAGAAGTAATCTCTTTAACTGTACTCATTACCTCTTTTAAAAGCTCTTTTACATTTTCAGAAACTGATTTATCATTTATAACCAGTACTAACATTGCCTCATTGAAAGAGTTAGTTCTAACCATAACATGTCTTAATAGACCTGTATGCTTTTTTTCATTGTATACTGTTAATTTTTTTCTATTTATAATACTCTTCAAATCAGTTATTATTCTATTTCCTAGCACTGAGTTTAACATATTATCTTCAACTTGGAATACATCATGACTTTTTCTTTTAAAAAATCCAGTTATAATCTCATCTCCATTTAAAGAGAATGGTTCAACAACTTTATTTCTATAGTTTTTCTCTATAGGAGATCCCAGTGTTTCCTCTATTATTACATCACTGTTCTTTCCTATTCTTCTCACTACATCTTCAACCATCTCTTTTTTATATTTCAATTGAGCATCATAATTCAACATTCCAAAGTCACAACCTTGAAAATCTTCAAAAGTTATATTGTCTGAATCTTTAACTCTTTCAGCTCCAGGAGTTACTATCTCTTTTATAAGTGCTCTTCCATAACTTTTTTTTAAAGATATTATCTCTGCTTTTAAAATATCCCCAGGTACAGACATAGGTACAAACATAGCAAATTCGCCATTATAATAACCTAATCCCTCTCCACCATAAACTATTTTATCTATTTTTATTTCAATTATCTGTCCTTTTTCTAACTTCATTACACTCTCCTATTTTTTTACAAAGAGCTATCTTCTATCTTAAAGAAATTTATCTTCTCAGATATAACCATATTTTTTTTCTTACTCATCTCTTGCTCTATTTTTCTTAAATCCATCAATAAATCGTATTCATAAATTCTTTTACTTTGCTCTTTTTCTAGCTCTCTTAACTCTCTTTCAAGTTTCAAATTACTTTTTTCTAAATACGATATTGTTCTTATAAGGTACCCATAAAATGACCAGATTAAAATTATACCAACCAGTGTTAATAAAACTTTTTTTCTTCTCATTAGGCCCTCCTTTTTTATAATTTTTCAATAACTCTTAATTTTGCAGAGTGAGCTCTATTGTTAAACTTAAGCTCCTCTTGACCAGATGTAATCGGTTTTCTATTAACCAGTTTACCCTTTGGTTTTTCATTACAAACACATATTGGAATCTCTTTTGGACATTTACATCCTGTACATAGATCTCTAAACATATTTTTTACAATTCTATCCTCTAAAGAGTGGAATGTTATTATACCTAATCTTCCACCTTTCTCTAAACTATTGAAAGATTTTGTTATAGCATTTTTCAATACCTCTAACTCTCTATTTACCTCTATTCTAATAGCCTGAAATACCTTTTTAGCCGGATGCTTCTCACTTCTAGGAGGATAAGCTTTTCTTATGATATCCACAAGTTCTCCTGTTGTTTCAATAGGCTTTTCCGCTCTTCTCTCACAGATCAATCTGGCTACTTTTCTAGCAAATCTGTCCTCTCCATATTCAAAGAATATTCTTGTTAACTCTCCCTCTTCATAGTCATTTACTACTTCATAAGCTGAAAGTTTTGCATCTCTATTCATTCTCATATCTAGTTTTGTATCATATCTATATGAAAACCCTCTTTCAGGATCATCTAATTGAGTTGATGAAACCCCTATATCCATAAGAATTCCAGTTACTTTATCCACTCCTGCCATATATAAAACAGTCTCTATATTTTCAAAGTTATTTTTAAATACAGACCATTTTTTTCCATATTTTTCCAATCTTTTTTTAGCAAATTCTATTGCTTGATCGTCTTGATCTATGGAGATTAACTTTCCATTATCTCCCAACTCTCTTAATATACCTTCAGAGTGTCCTCCTCCTCCTAAAGTACAGTCTACATATACTCCATCTTTATCCGTTATTAAATTTTCCAAAGTTTCATAGTATAAAACTGGAATGTGGTATTCACTTTCTATCTCGTGCATTTTGTTCCTCCTACAAAAAATAGAGAAGCCATTGGCCTCTCTATTCTATTATAATAAATAAAAAATAATATATCTTAGAATCTTCAAAGCAAAGTAAGCCAACACTGGTGACAAATCTATTCTAACATTTCCCATTGGTATTAAAGTTCTAAATGGTTTTAAAATCGGCTCTGTCAAAGCATATACAAGATTTGTAAAATCATTTCTTGAATATGGTGCTAGCCAAGAGATTACTATCCTTATCAATATAAGTATATTCATAATTTCAAAAGCTAAGTTTATAATTCTATAAATCAATCCCATATTTTCTCCTTATTTCTCTCCTAAAAAATAGTGTTTCGCTTTCACTGAGTATTCCCAACCAGACCAAATGGTTAAAACAACTGGAATCAATGTCATATAATAATATATATTTTTATACATTATCTCTTTTTCAGGAGTATTTCCTAATCCAAAGAATAACATAACAATGATTACAATCATTTGAGTTGTTGTTTTATATTTTCCTAAAATACCAGCAGGAATCACCTCTCCTTTTGCTGCAGCTATTGTTCTTATTCCGCTGATTAAAAACTCTCTAGCAATAACTACAATAGACATCCATGATGGAATATAATCTAATTTTACAAATATTACCAATGCGGAGATTACTAATATTTTATCTGCCAATGGATCCATAATTTTCCCCAAATCAGTTATTAAATTATATTTTCTTGCTATATATCCATCTAACCAATCTGTCAATGATGCGAAAATAAATATACCAAAAGCTATCATTCTATATAGAGTATGGTGCGTAGTTCCAGCTGATTCTTGTAAAAAATATATAAAAGGTACTGCTAATATTAATCTAATTGCTGTAAGTTTATTTGGCAAATTCAAGATTGATTCCTCCTTATTTTAAGACCATTCGTTTTCCACAATTGCCCCAATATAGTCATATTCAAAATTTTGTTCTATCTTTACTTTTACGATCTCTCCCTGCTTTGCTGTTCCATCATTTGTTAATACTTTTCCATCTATGTCTAAAGCTTGACCTCTTGTTCTTCCCTCTAACATAAACTCGCTCTCTGAAGAGATTCCATCTATCATAACCTCTACAACTTTACCTATCATCGCTCTATTTTTTATCTCTGCGATTTCAGCTTGTAAATTCGTTAACTCTGCCCATCTCTTTTCTTTTATCTCTTCTGGAACTTGGTCAGCTAAGTCGTGAGCTACAGTTCCCTCTTCTCTTGAGTACTTAAATACACCAACATAGTCAAATTTAAACTCTTTTATAAAATCTTTTAACTCTTCAAAATCTTCCTCTGTTTCCCCTGGGAATCCCACAATAACAGTAGTTCTTATAGTTGCCTCTGGAATCTCAGTTCTTATTTTATTTAAAATAGATTTTATATGATCTCCTGATTTAGCTCTTGCCATATTTTGTAATATATTTCCTGAGATATGCTGTATTGGAATATCAAAATATTTACAAACTTTTGGTTCATTTTTTATTACTTCTACAAGCTCATCTGTCAATGAGTTAGGGAACATATAGTATGACCTTATCCACTCGATACCCTCCACTTTCACTAACTCTTTAAGTAGATCTGGAAGAGCTTTTTTCTTATATAGATCAATTCCGTATTCCGTTGTTTCCTGAGCTAATAGATTTATCTCTCTTACCCCATTTGCAGCTAAAGCTTTTGCCTCTTCAACGATATCCTCTATTGTTCTACTTCTTAAATTCCCTCTAAGCTGTGGAATAATACAATAAGTACATCTTCTATTACATCCTTCAGCTATTTTTAAATATGCAGTATGAGGATTTGTTGTCAATATTCTTTCAGTTCCCGCATTTGCTAAGAATTCAAAAGAATCACACTTCACAATTTTATCATCCTCTAAAATTGTATCTACAATCTCCTCTATTTTATGGATTTCACCTGTTCCAACAACCGCATCAATCTCTGGAATTTCTGCAATTAATTCATCTGCATATCTCTGAGCTAAACATCCTGCAACTATTATTTTTTTTACATTTCCAGTATTCTTTTTCTCAGCCACTTCTAATATAGCCTGAATTGACTCCTCTTTTGCATCTCCTATAAATCCACACGTGTTTACTAAAACAACATCTGCCTCATCTAAATCATTTGTTATTTCAAAGCCTTTTCTAGCTACCATAAGCCCAATTAAGTGCTCACTATCCACTAAGTTTTTACTACAACCTAAACTTATTAAACCTAATCTCATTTTTACCATCCTTCAAATTAATGTTACTATACGGAAAAATAACACAGAGGTTGAAGTCCTCTGTGTTATCCCCCTTGAATTTAAAAATTATTCAGCTGCCATTTCCTGTAATAATTTTTTTCTACTTAAACTTATTTTTCCATTTTCTGTAGAAATTACTTTTACTTCGAATGTGTCTCCAACTTTTAGTACATCTTCAACATTAGCTACTCTCTCTAAAGATATCTCTGAAACATGTAGTAATCCCTCTTTTCCTGGTAATATTTCCATGAAAGCTCCGAATTTAGCTATATTTACAACTTTTCCTAAATATACCTCTCCTACCTCAACATCTTTAACATATCCATTTACTAACTTTATAGTTTCCTCTAAAACATCTAACCCTTTACAGAAGATAGATACTCTTCCATCATCCTCTATATCAATTGTAGCTCCAGTTGTTTCTATAATACCTTTTATATTTTTTCCACCTGGTCCTATAAGAACAGCAATTTTATCCTTTGGAATTACCATTTGGTGAATTCTTGGTACTGTAGGTGCTAACTCATTAGTGTTTGATATAGTGTTATTCATTAATTCAAGAATCTCTAATCTTGCTGTTAATGCTTGACTTAAAGCTATTCTCATTATATCTTCAGATATTCCAGCTATTTTCATATCCATTTGTAATGCTGTGATTCCACTCTTAGTTCCAGCCACTTTAAAGTCCATATCTCCTAAGTGATCCTCTAGTCCCATTATATCTGTTAATACAACATAGTCATCATCTTTTTTAATAAGTCCCATTGCTATACCGGCTACATGCTCCTTAATTGGCACTCCTGCGTGCATTAAAGCCAATGATCCTCCACAGATAGAAGCTTGAGATGATGAACCATTAGATTCTGTAATCTCTGAAACTAATCTTACTGTGTATGGGAAATCTTCAACCGCTGGCATAACATAACTTAATGCTCTCTCAGCTAGTGACCCATGTCCTAACTCTCTTCTACCTGGAGCACCCATTCTTCCACACTCTCCTACTGAATATGGTGGGAAGTTATAATGTAAATAGAATTTTTTGAAGTATTCTTCGTCCAATCCATCTATTAGTTGTTCATCCTCTTTTGTTCCCAATGTTGCTACAACTAAAGCCTGTGTCTCTCCTCTAGTAAATAAAGCAGACCCATGAACAATTGGTAATACGTTAACTTCAGCAGCTAAATCTCTAATCTCTGTTGTCGCTCTTCCATCAACTCTATGTTTGTTATATAAAATAGCATCTCTTACTAACTCTTTCATTAAATCATGATAATACTTAGCAAATTCAGCAACTACCTCTGCCGGTACTTCCTCTTCTCCAAAGTTTGCCACTACAAACTCTTCAAATAAAGACTCCTCTAACTGGTCAACTGCGTCTTGTCTAGCTTGTTTTCCAGTTGTTAAAACAGCTTCTTTTAATTTAGTCGTTCCATTTTGGTCTATAAAGTTCTTAACGATTGGCATCACTTCTGGAGCTTGGAACTCTATCTTCTCTTTTCCTACCAAAGCTTGGAACTCTTTTTGGAATTCACATAATTTTTTTATATTCTCATGAGCAAACATAATTGCTTTTAACATAGTTTCCTCATCTACTTCTCTAGCTCCAGCCTCTACCATGTTTATAGCATCCATACTTCCAGCTACAGTTAAATCTAAATCACTCACTTTTAATTGCTCAGGAGTTGGATTTAAGATGAACTCTCCGTCAATCATACCTACAACTACTCCTGCTACTGGCCCCATAAATGGAATATCAGATACAGTTAAAGCAACCGATGACCCCACAATTCCCATAAAATCTGGAGTTGATACTCCATCATAAGAAAGTGTTGTATTTACAATGTGAACATCATAGTGAAACCCTTCTGGGAACATAGGTCTTATTGGTCTATCTATCAATCTTGCTATTAAAGTAGCATTTGTTGATGGTCTAGCCTCTCTCTTATTAAAACCACCTGGGAATTTTCCAGCTGAATAATATTTCTCAACATAGTCCACTGTTAGAGGGAAGAAGTCAATTCCTTCTCTAGCACTTTTACTTCTATTAACTGTACTCAATAAAATAGTATCTCCATATTGAACCATTACAGCTCCATTTGATTGTCTAGCTATTTTTCCAGTTTTTAACGTTAATTGTCTTCCACCTATTTCTAAGCTTAAACTTACTTCATTAAACATTAAGTTTCCTCCTTTTAAATTGGTAGAGGATAAATATAGCAAATAATAAGGAACTAAAACTAAATTTTTTAGCTTTAATCTCTTACTACTTACCTTATATTTATCCTCTATATTCTTGCATTAAAGTATATCATTTTTACATATAAAATGCAATTTCTTATTTAATTATAATTCAGTATTACTTTTATTAGCTTTGTTAAGCTTTTAGTATATCAAAAAATTAAAAAGTTTAATTATTTAAAAAAACAACCCCCTTTTACAATAAGGGGGTTTCATAAAAAATTTACTCTACGTTCATGTTATGAATCAAACCTAAAGCGATTCCCATTGTTACCATTGCACTTCCTCCATAACTAAAAAATGGCATTGGTAATCCAAAAACTGGCAACAAACCAACTGCTACAAATATATTTATAATTACTTGAGTTATCAGTTGCGCTCCCATTCCCATGGCTAAATATTTTCCAAAGTAGTTTTTGCACTCTCTTCCAGTGACTATTATAAAATGATATAGAGCGTAAAATAAACCAACTACAACAAACATACCGAGTATACCAAACTCCTCACCGAAAGTTGCCATTATAAAATCCGTATGAATCTCAGGAAGATAACTATATTTTTGAACTCCATTGGCATATCCTTTTCCAAATAGTCCTCCACTTCCAAAAGCATAAACTGATTGCTTCACTTGATATCCATAGTCATCTGAATAGTTTCCAAAGAACAATCCATCTATATAACTTTTTATTCTCATTATCTTATATGATGCACCCTCTTCTGTAGCATATTTATATACTGCCGCTAGACCTCCAACTCCCAATATTCCACCTAAGCAACTAACTCTTAAAATCCATTTATCTTTCAATTTACTCATAAATATCATAAATAGCCAAATCGCTAAATAGTGAATAGCTGTTCCCATATCCTTTTGTGCTAAAATTAAAACTCCATAAACTAATAGATATATTAAAGCATTAATAATTGTTACACTTTCACTTAAATCATTATCTTCCGCTCTTGCCAAACAGTTTGCCATATTTATAACAAAAGCACATTTTAAAATTTCTGCAGGTTGAATGGAAACTGGGCCTAAATTTATCCATCCATAGGCACCATTTATTTTAGGTATAAATGGTAATCCCATCTTACCACCAACATACATTCCAAATAGTATGAAAATACTTGTTAGAAAAATAATTCCGTTTACCTTCCTATTACTTAAGACTTTATATGTCAATTTTAAACTTTTTATTTTTCCAGCATTACCAATAAAAAGATATATCATAAAAAATAATAAAATATAC
>NZ_DBGBQB010000321.1:0-3315 GCF_048470075.1 Cetobacterium sp.
ATAATAAATACATTGTAGGAGGAGTTTATGAAACAAGAAATTTTTATCGGTAGAAATAGTGCAATTTTAAATTTTTCAACAAAGTATTGTGACACTTCTGAAAACCTTTTATCTAGTGCCGCTTTTAAAAAAGTTTTATCCAAATACATCAATTCAATATCCAACAAAAACACTTCTGTCTTTCAATTTCTAAAATCTAATTGCAAAGAGGACATATGTGAAACTATGGTTAAACTCTTTAAATTACTCATTGTCTTAGATAAAGATGAGATAAAAAAATTAGATCCAAATCTATCTCCTCTTCTTTCTAAAGAGAGCGTTGTTTTTGAATTTATTGAAGGGCTTTATTCCTACTGGAGAAGATTTGAAAGATATGCAATCATTCGTAATAAAAATACTAGCTTAGGGCTTCAAAATATAAATTTTATCGATTCAATGAATAGTTTTACAAACCTGATTTTAAAAACTTATAGACTTGTGGAAGAAAATGTTTTAGGGGAGCATCATAGAGTATATAGACAGTTACATGCTGGGGTTAATGCGGGACTTATTTTAAACAACATCACATGGAGATGCCCAAAAGAGTATTCTTTTTTAGAAAAAATACCATTTGTAGAATCAATAGTATTACAGCCACCCTTTATAACATACCCTAGAAAAAATACTAGAAAAGGTGTATTTTATGAAAATAAAGAGAATCCAATTGAAAACTTAACATTGAATTTGGATAGTTGGGTTTGTTATCCTGCTAAAGTTGGAGAACTATTGGCTTTTGTCTATTTCGATATAAATTTTATGGCTCAAGGGGTAACGCTTTGTAATCTATTTGAGTTGGCAAAAAAAGAGGAGTACGTGGACAAAAAACCTGACATTATATATATGTATGGGGTTAAAGATTTCCACCCTGAAATGAGAACAGAGTTTTTTAAAGATGCTCATAATGATATTATGGTAGGTTATGTAAATTTTAATGAGGGGATCGATTACTTTGGATATATGAAAAAGATGATTTTAACTCTCCATAATCTAAAAATGATTGATAATGGCTATCTTCCTATTCATGGAGCTATGGTTAATTTAACTTTTAAAAATGGATTGGAAAAAAATGTCATTATTATGGGGGATAGTGGTGCTGGAAAATCTGAGAGTTTAGAGGCTTTTAGAAAACTTAGTGAAGATTATATTAAAGATATGAAAGTAATCTTTGACGATATGGGAGTTTTAAAGCTAGATAACAACTCCCTTTCAGCTTCTGGAACTGAAATTGGAGCATTTATTAGACTTGATGATTTAGACATAGGATACCCTTATAAAGAGATTGATAGAAGTATTTTTATGAATCCTGATAAGATAAATTCTCGTATTATTATCCCAATCTCTACCCATGCTGATATTATAAAAAAATATCCAATTGATATATTTTTATATGCAAATAACTATGAAGAGGGAGAGGAACTTGAATTTTTTGAGACAGCCTCTCAGGCTAAACCTGTTTTCATACAAGGGGCACGTAATGCTAAAGGAACAACTAGTGAAATTGGTCTAGTTACATCATATTTCGCCAATCCATTTGGTCCTTTACAAAGAAAAAATGAAACGGATACACTGATTGAAAATTACTTTGAAAAGATGTTCCAAGATAACATTTTAGTTGGTCAGATACGTACTTGTTTAGGAATTGAAGGTTTTGAAAAAATAGGACCTGAAAAAGCTGCTAAGAAATTATTTGAGTTAATTATAAAATAAAACTTGCATTTTGGTGAAATTTGAATTATAATTCAAATAAGTTGAATTTTGATTCATTTTTCTCTCAAAATTCATATTGTTCATTGTTTTTGGAGTTATTGCTGGTAACTCCTTTTTTTATTGAAAAAAAAAGTAGATGATAACATCTACTCTTTACTATATTTTCACTGCCTTATCCTTTTCCTCTATTAGATGATAAAGATCGTGATTTAATTTTCCCTCACTTTTTGATACATATACAGCTATAGCACTATCTCCAACTACATTCAACGATGTCAGTAACATCTCCAATGGTCTATTTATTCCTAAAATTATTGCATATGCCGATACTGCTATCTCATTACTATAACCCATTCCTGTCAGTATTGTGAATAGAATAATCGCTCCGCTTCCTGGAGCTGCTGGAGTTCCTATTGAAGCTAATAATGCCAATAGTGATATTGTCATTAAATTGAATACTGTTATCTCATATCCAGCTACACCTGCTATAAATAGTGTTGCTAAAACCTGCATTATTGCTGTTCCATTCATATTAACTGTCATTCCCATAGGAAGTACAAATGATGTTGTAACCTCATCTACACCTAATTTTTCAACTGTAGTTTTAGTATTCAACGGTAGTGAAGCTGCTGAAGATGAAGTAGAAAATGCGAACATTGCCACATTTGAAATCTTTTTCATAAAATGTATTGGATTTAACCCTGTTGAAATCCAAACTATGAATGAATATCCTAAAACAAGAAATACCACAAGTGTTATTGCTGTTAAGATAAAGTATATACTAGCTATTTGTAAATACCCTACACCATATATTGCAAAAGTTCTCATCAATAGAGAGAAAATTGCTATAGGAGCAAACTTATTTATTATAAAAGTTAGAAAAATTTGTGACATTCTATTTATCTCTTCTATCCCTTTTTTTATAACTGATTTTTCATCGTTCATAACATTTAAAATAAGTCCTACAGATATTCCTAAAAATACAGCTACTAAAACATTTCCATTGTTTGATAACCCCGCTATTATATTCTGTGGTATAGCTTTTGTTATAATCAGTAATGGATTTGATGATGTAGCTCCACCACTTCCCGATACTTGATTTATAGCAACTGAGAACAGGTTAGCTTTATAAGCTATCATTCCAACAACTGAGGCATAAAAAAGAGCCAGAACAGAACTCAGTCCAAATCCTAAAAATGTCTTATAAGATATCCTTTTTAAACTTTTAGAATCCTGTATATTTGTTACTGCAATAATTATTGAAGTGAATACCATTGGTATAATAACCAGTTGTAACGCATTTATAAATAGTTGTCCCACTATATAAAATATACCTAAGGCCTTACTTCCCTCTGGTCTAGTTATATCTTGGAATAAAATCGAATTTATTGTATTCCAAATTTCAACTTTTCCACTTGCAACTAAACTCTCTCTTAAAAAAAGAGACGCAATTCCCATAGTAATCCCTAAAATTAAGGCACAAAATATTTTTTTTGTTAAATTATTTTTTTTCATATCCACACTCCCATTTTTTCTAAAAAAAATAGGAATAGCAACTATAAAATATAG
>NZ_DBGBQB010000322.1:0-1831 GCF_048470075.1 Cetobacterium sp.
TATTAAGTATTCCAGCCTCTACAGCTTTAGTTTTTAAAATAATTCCAAAAGCACCACCAGTGATAAGGATAAAGGCTATAATACCAACGGCAGTTCCCCATTTATCACCACTAACAAGACCTTCAAAGATATAGTTAGTGATACTCATATCTCCACCAGCTGCAAATATAGGCACACCTTTAATAAGTGGTTGCCCTAAATCATTCACTGCATATTTAAAACTTCCTGGAACAGGAACGGTTCTTGTTTTCATACCAGCTTCAGTGGCATACTGTATTTTTTCCATGGTAAAACTACCAACTGGAACAAGATAGGTAAGAATTGCTGCAAAGATAACTACAAAAAAGATAATGACATAGGTATCGGGTATTCTGATTTTTTTCTTCATTGTTTCCTCCTAGTTTATTGTTTTTATCTGTACGAGTATATAATATAAAGATTTAAAAAACAATAGAAAATAAATAGAATATAAAAAATATATAATAAAAAAGACAGGAAATTTTCCTGTCTTAAAATATATAGATATATAGTTTTTAGAAGAATACCCCAGCAATAACTCCGTTTAAAAGAGAAGCTAAGAAACCTGCTAAAACAGCTCTCATACCCACTTGAGCAATCTCACTTCTTCTATTAGGTGCAATAGCTCCTAAAGCTCCAATTTGAAGTCCTAGAGAAGCTACGTTAGCAAATCCAAGTAGAGCGAAACTCATTATAGCAATTGTTTTTTCTGAAAGTCCAGCTAAATTTTTTGTAAAGTCAACATAAGCAACGAACTCATTAAGAACCATCTTTTGTCCCAGTAAACTTCCTGTATAAACAGCCTCGTGCCAAGGGATTCCCATAGCGTAAGTAATAGGTGCAAAGATATAACCAAGAATAGATTGAAGAGTTAATTGAATTCCAATTAAATCACCAATTCCACCTAAAATCATATTAACTAGTGAAACTAATGCGATAAATGAGATAAGGATAGCTCCGATTATAAGAGCGATATTCATACCATCTATAGTTCCCTTTGCAGCAGCTTCGATAACGTTAACAGAATCACTCTTTGTAAACTCAATCTTTTCATCCTCTGATTCAGCTTGAGTTTCAGGCATGATCAGTTTAGCGAATACCAATCCGCTTGGAGCAGCCATAAAAGAACCTGCAATCAAATATTTCATAGGTACACCAAGAGCGGCATAAGCAGCAAGAGTTGAACCAGAAACAGAGGCAACTCCACAAGTTAAAACAGCAAAAAGTTGTGATCTACTTAAATTTGCGATATAAGGCTTTATAACTAGTGGCGCTTCAGTTTGACCTAGGAAAATGTTAGCTGCGGCAGATACCGATTCAGCCTCTTTAGTTCCTAAAAGTTTTGAAATTCCTCCACCGATGTATTTAATAACAAGCTGCATTATTCCAAGGTGATATAAAACAGATATTAAAGCACCAAAGAAAATGATAAGCGGTAAAACATTAAAAGCAAAAACAAATGCGATATTAGTTCCTGGAGAGTAAAGACCACCAAAAACAAACTGAATACCCTCATTGGCCTGAGCGATTATCTTATTAAATCCATTTGAAACAGATTCTAGAACAAAAGCTCCACCAGTTGTTTTCATAACTATAAAAGCAAAAACAAACTGTAGTGCAAAACCAGCTAAGATAGTTCTCCATTTGATATTTTTTCTATCATAAGATAGAAGATAACCTAAAAATAAAATTACAAAAATCCCGAATATACTTCTCAGTATAGACACATTACCAGCTCCTCTATAACTATAATATTATTTTGATATTACTATCAAAAATTACTTTATCCTTTTAATTATATTCTAAAATATAC
>NZ_DBGBQB010000323.1:0-8598 GCF_048470075.1 Cetobacterium sp.
TGACTATATAGTTCTTTATTAAATATGATATTTAGTATAACTCCTATAAGAAGAAGAACTCCTAAAACTCTCATATCTTTAACAAATAGATTTAAAATAAATAAAATTAAAAGACTACTTTTTAACAACAGTCATACCACCCATATAAGGCACTAAAACTTCTGGTATTAAGAATGATCCATCCTCTTGCTGGTAGTTTTCCATAATTGCTAATAAAGTTCTTCCTACTGCTAATCCTGATCCATTTAATGTATGACAGAACTCGCTCTTTGAACTTCCCTCTGGTCTATATTTTAATCCCATTCTTCTAGCTTGGAAATCTCCACAGTTAGAACAAGAAGAAATCTCTCTAAATTTATTTTGTCCTGGTAACCATACTTCTAAATCATAAGTTTTTGCTGCTCCAAATCCCATATCTCCAGAACATAATTGAATAACTCTATATGGTAATCCTAATCTTTGAAGTATTGTTTCAGCATTTACAACCATTTTCTCTAATTCATCATATGATGTCTCTGGAGTTGCTAATTTTACCATTTCAACTTTATTAAATTGGTGTTGTCTTATTAATCCTTTTAAATCTCTACCATATGATCCAGCTTCTCTTCTGAAACAAGGGGAATATGCTGTGTAGTACTTAGGTAAGTCGCTCTCATTTAATATCTCTTGTCTATGAATATTTGTTAATGTTATCTCTGAAGTAGATATTAAAAACATATCATCTGTTGTTCTATACATATCCTCTTCAAATTTTGGAAGTTGCCCTGTTCCCTCACAGATCTCTCTTCTTACGATAAATGGAGTTAAATGCTCAGTATACCCATGCTCTGTTGTATGAGTATCCAACATAAAGCTTATTAAAGCTCTTTCTAATCTTGCTGCTGCACCTCTATAAACTGTAAATCTTGACCCTCCTAGTTTAGCTCCTCTTTCAAAGTCTAAAATTCCAAGATCTTCTCCAATCTCCCAGTGCTCTTTTGGTTTAAATGAAAACTCTTTTGGAGTTCCCCATCTTCTTATTTCAACATTATCCTCTTCATCTTTTCCAATAGGAGTACTTGAATGATACATATTTGGTAATGTCATTTGGAAATAAGTTACTTTTTCCTCCACTTCTGCAAGTTTTGCATCTAACTCTTTTATTTGAGCTGAAACTTTTCCCATCTCTGCTATAATCTCAGAAGCGTCTTCTCCAGCCTTTTTTCTTCTAGCTACTTCTGCAGACTCTGTATTTCTTTTATTTTTTAGCATTTCAACTTGGGATAGAATCTCTCTTCTCTCTGTGTCTAATTTTACAAACTCTTGAAGATCAATGTTGCTTCCTCTGTTTACCAGCATTTCTTGTAACATATCGATGTTTTCACGAATAAATCTTAAATCTAGCATAGCTTTTCTCCTTCATAATTAATTATATATTTTAGATTTTATAACCTTTTTTTACTATATGTACATCTTTTACATCTACACCTGCTAAAATCAAAAATGAGTTTGGTGAGGTATTAACCAGTTCTAAGTTGATTATATTCTCTACTCTAGAAAAGTTCTTAACTCTCTCTCCTAAATTTCTTTCTGATATCTTTCCATTTTTCTCTTTTCTCTCAATAATCTCCTTTTGATTAAATAGAGCCTCCAGTGTATCTATATTCTCTTTAGAACCTGATATTTCAAAAAGAGCATTTGTATATGTATCAACGATACTTCTTTTATCCTCAACGCTCTCCACTCTATTTACTCTGAATCCTGGAACAGCTGCAGAGTTCATTTTTTCCATTATCTCTTCATTGCTCATTACCTCTGATAGTTCTATATCCATTATCTCATTAAAAGCCTCTGTACCTAAGGAAACTGGATTTCCTAAAGAGATTTTTGGTCTCGGATGAAATCCCTGACTATATTTCATAGGTATATGAGCTTTTTTTAATAATCTATCTGCAAATCTAAGCATGTCTAAATGGGATATAAATCTCATCTCATCATACTTATCAAAAAATATTCTCTTCTTCATTAAATTACCTCATTCTTTTTATTTTATATATTGTATCATGTTACACCTTTAAATTAAATACCTTTCTTCAAAAAAATAAAAAATCTAAAGGTGAATAATTCAACTTTAGATTTTTGTTTATAACTATTTTTAAAGTTTTTTCTCTAACTCTTTTACTCTTTTTAATAACTCTGGTAATTTTTTTTGTGCAGCTTTCACTTTTAAGTCATCTTTTAGATTCATCAATGGATGTCCTGCCAATACCTGATTATCATCAACATTTCCTATGATTCCTGATTTTGCACCAACCATTACATTGCTACCTATTTTTATATGACCAGCTACTCCAACCTGTCCACCCAATGTTGTATTATCTCCCACTTCAGTGCTTCCTGCTATTCCAACTTGAGATATTATTAAACAGTTTTGTCCTATTATATCATTGTGGGCAATTTGAACTAGATTATCAATTTTTGTGTATTTTTTTATTAAAGTATTTCCTATTGTACCTCTATCTATTGTTGTATTAGCACCAATTTCAACAAAATCCTCAATTATTACAGCACCTATCTGATCGATTTTTGTATTGTTACCATTTACTTTTACAAAACCAAATCCATCAGACCCTATAACTGCACCTGGCTGAATAACACACTCTTTTCCAATCTTACAAAACTCTCTTATTGTAACATTGGAGTAGATAACAGTGTTATCTCCAATTTCTACCCCTTCACATATTGTTACATTTGGATAGATTGTCACATTTTTACCCAATTTTACATTATGCCCTATATAGGCATTTATTCCAACAGAGCTTCCCTCTCCTATCTCTGCAGAATCCTCTACAAGTTTCTCCATTTTTTTTAACTTTCTTTTAAAAAATGCTAAAAGTTTAGGCATTAAAACTCTTGGATTATCTTTTACCAATAGGTATGTTTTTCCGTTTTCTGGTAACTCTATCCCTGCTGGCACTATTATTACACTGGCTTTAGTCTCATCTAATTTTTTTAAAAATTTCTCATCTGATGCAAAAGTTACTTCTCCTTCTTTAGCTTGAAAAAAGGGAGATAACCCTGTAATGTTTACCTTGGCATCTCCCTTTACTTCACATTCAAGAAGGGCTATTAACTCATCTATTTTATAAGTCATCTTATCCCTCTCTCTATTTTGATTAGTTTACTTTTTTGCTTTTTTCCATTACATTTAATACTTTTGGAGTTATGTTCTCTCCACCAAATTTAATTGCTCCTTGCTCAAGAACATAGTCATACTTCTCTGATCTTGCAACATTTTGAATAGATATATTTATTAATCTATCTATTTCTTGCATTTTTTTAGCTTCCTCATTTGAAAGTTTAGCTTGAGATTCTCTCACCGATTTTTGGAAAGCTGTTACTTTATCTTCAAATGCTTTTTTCTCCGCTTCGCTTACATCTTTTCCTTTTCCCTGTAACTCAACTTGAAGTTTTTGTAACTCTATCTCTTTCTTTTGTAAAGTAGTTTCTAAATTTTGCTTCTCTTTTGTTAAAGTATCTCTAATTACCTTTGTTTGTGAATACTTTGCAAAAAGCTCCTGACTATTTACATAACCTACTTTTAAAGCGAACGCAGATGTTGATACTGCTGCTAACATTGCTAATATTGCTATTTTCTTCATTATAAATCCTCCATATATATTTTTATTAGAATGATTGTCCCATATTAAAGTAGAATTTCATTCCACTCTCTTCTGAATTTCCTACTGGCCATCCAAAATCAAATCTTAAAGGTCCTACTGGTGTATTAACTCTTAATCCTACTCCCACTGTTGTTCCAATATCATCTGGGAATCTTGCATCTCTTTTCTCGTTTAAGTATCCAGGATCCTCTCCTTGGTAATCCCAAGCTCTTCCTATATCTGAGAATAAAACGAATCCTAGAACATCATTGATTTGAGTTCTATTTTCTATTGTTGCTGTTATTTTCTGTGTACCTTGATAGTATCCTCCATCATAACCTCTTAGAGTACTTCCTCCACCTACCCAGAATCTTTGTGACTCAGGAGTTGTTGTTGTCATAACTCCTCCTACAGCTCTATAAGCAAATGTATTATTTTTAAAGAAACCTCTATGGTATTTTCTTAACTCTAAAGTTGTGTTAGCGAATGTTCCTGAATCTATTGTATCAGCATATCCAACTTCAACTTGATATTTTCCATACCAACCTGATGTTGGGTTCCAGTAATTATTTCTAGTGTCATATGTTATAGATGGATAGATACTAAACAATCCATAACTTCTCTTATCTCCCCACTTATTAAGAAGATTTTCTCCATTAGAATTAACACTATCTTTAGCTAGTTTTGACGCGTCAGCTTTCTCTGTTATATACTCAGCTTTTGTTCCAATTCCTAGTCTTAAATTCTTAGTTAAACCTTTTCCAATGTTTATTTTTGCTCCATAAGTATCTGTTTCATTAAATAGTACGCTATCACTATTTTCATACTCATTTTTGTATAAGCTCCATCCCCAAGATATTCTATCAGTTCCTTTTATCCAAGGGTCTGAGAAGTTAAGTGAGAAACTTGTGTAGTTTTCATCTGATTTTTCAAATGTTACTCCTAGCTCTTGACCTTTACCTTTCCAGTTCATATCTTTTACTGATACCATTCCCAGTAATCCTATCTCTGATCCATAAGATACCGCTCCCTGTAATGTGGCTGTTCTCTCCTCCTCAAGTAAAAGAACTAAATCTACTCCTTGATTCTCTCCTGGTGCAGGTTTTGTTTCATATTTTACATTTTTAAAGTATCCTGTTCTCATTAAGTTAGATACAGTTTCATTGTAATTATTTATATTGAATACCTCTCCTGGTTTAATCTCAATCTCTCTTTCAACAACATAATCTCTAGTTTTTAATAGAGTATCTGTAGCTTTTCTTCTTTGCCCTTTTTGTTTTGTTACCATTTTTGTAAAGTTGACTTTATCTACAATACCCTCATTGATAACTATTTGTAAGTCATTAGCTCCAGTTAAATCAATATCTTGAATTTCAGCTAAAACATATCCATCTTCATTATATTTTTTTAATATCTTATCTCTTGCATCTCTTAAATCATTAAGATTTAATACCTTTCCAGGCTCTATATCAATTAGACTTTTTAACTCCTCTGTTGTATATTTTGTATTTCCAGTGATTTGAACTCCATTTATAATAGGATTTTCAATAACTGAGTACACTACAACTAATCCTTCTGGATATTGGTATACATCTGGAATTACCTCTCTATACATACCTGTTTCTAAAAGTTCTCTTTGCCCTTTTATAATTTTATTTCTTGAAAAATACCCTCCAACTTTAATTGGTATTTTTTTAGCCACTTCATTTACAGGTACATTAACACTTCCTATTATCTCTAAACTAGATACAACTAGTGATGTATCCACTCTCTCTCTTTCTGAAGCAGGAAGTATTCCCTGTTTTTCCAATAGATCTTTAGTATCCTTCTTCTCTTTTACATCTACTACTAATTTTATTCCCCCATCATAAACTTGAGGATAAATAGCCAATTCGTCTATATAATCACTTTTCTTTATATTATTGTAATCCTTTAATAATCCCTCTGTTGAGAATACTTGCCCTTTTTTTAAGCTCATTTTTTGTATTAAAACATCTTGAGGTATCTCATTTAAATTTTTAAACTCTATCCCTTTTACTAAATATTCTCCCTCTGCTCCAAATGAAACTATTGAAGCTAACAGTGATATTATTCCGATTAGGTGCTTTTTCATCCCAAATTGCCCTCCAATTATTTTTTATTAGAAAAAATATCTTTTATACTATTATATTTTCTTTCAAACTTAAAATCAATATAATAATTTAATTTTCCTTTTTTCTTTTTTTCTATCATATTTGCATCATTTAATTTTGCAACTCCAACTCCATAAGACCATCCTGATTTGTATCTTCGTTCCACTTTAAAATCAAGCTGATTTACTGAATTGGAAAATTCATTACTTTGACTTTCGCTATCAGTACCTCCTATATCATACTTACTACCATCAATTATTCCTAGCTTTAATATCCAAAAATATTTATCTTTATATATCGGATTTTCAGCTTCTAAATATGCCCCAAATCCAAAAATATTGGGATCTTGTACCTTAGGGTCATCTGAATTAGCTAAAACCTCTTGATTAAATACATCTGAAACTATTCTAAATTTAGATATATGAAAAATATTTTGTATTGTTCTTGATATCGGTCTTAATAATGTACTTGAAATCTGGCTATCTATAAGAGTTTTAAATAATAAAGCTACTATGTTTTTATCATTTCCCTCTCCAGATCCATCAAAAAGATTTTTTAAGCTACTACTCTCACTTCCTTGCCCTGTAACTATGTTTAATCTTAAACTATTTAACTCTCCTTGTAAAGATATTTCTATATTTCCATTGGAAGTTAGTGCAGATACATCAAATATTAGATTTGGATTAAAGTCTGAGATCAAACCATTTTTCTTATCTGAAAGTAGTAGTGCTCTTGTTACAGTAAAATCCTCACTTCCAAGAACAAAACTTCCTTTTTGAATCTCTAGTTCTCCCACAACTCCTATTTTTTCATTTTTTCCAACTATATTAAATCGACCTAATATAACACCTTTAACATCTTGAGCAAATGTAGAAACATCTGGAATATCTATATTTATACCATCTCTTATCATCACTCCTATATTAAACTCTGGTGTTTCATTCAATGCTCCTTTTATCTCAAAATCTTTTCCTAATTTTTTACTCTCTCCAATTATAGCTCTGGTCTTATCTATTATAAAGTTTAAAATAGTTAAAATTAAACCTTTATCCTCTTTTAATATTCCAACTATCTCTCCACTATTAATAGTAACATTTCCTGATATTTTATTTTCTGAATATATCAAATTAGTTGAAAGATCGATTTTAAAGTAATCTTTTAACTGGTAAATCATATTTTTTAAAGTCAGATTAAATGCATAATCCAAGTTTTTATAAAACTCATTATCAGCTTTTATCTCATCCAATGATGGCAGCTTTAAGTATCCTTTACCCTTTATCTCTCCATCATTTAATTTCCCCTCCAATGAGTTAATTGTTAATCTTTCATTATCAATTTTTAAAACTAAACTCAAACCTTTTAAATCCAGTAACACCTTTGGTAGATTCGCATTGAAGTCTATTAGATCTATATATCCTTCATTCTCCTTTAAATTACTAGAAAGTTGAATATCTATATTGGCAGTTCCCTCAATATCTTTTATATTATCTTTAGATAATATAGCATTTAAAAAACTCAAGTCAATATTTTTAGAAAATATATTAAACTTATAATTTTGAGAGGTTATATCATACTCACCAGTCCCTTTTATTCTATTTTTCTCATAGTATGCTAGAAGCTCCTCTATCCTTATATTTTCCTTATCTCCAACTAAATTTAACGATATGTTATCAAAATCAAAACCTTTAATCTCATACTCTCCATCAAAAAGCTTTAAACTGTATTGCGGATTATCTAACTCACCTTTTACTTCACTTTCAATTCCAATACTTCCACTCATATCCTTAACATCTATTATCCCTTGGAAATCCTTTAAATATAGAGCCTGATCTGGAACTTTGAAATCTATTGTCTTTTCAATTAAATCAACTCTTCCACTGGAGAATAGAATTCTTTTTCCCTCTAGATTCAATATATCTAAACTATCAATACTCACTCTATTCTCTTTAGTATTCTTTACATAGGTTATACTTGAAATTAGATTTGGCATAATATCTCCATTTAAGTAAACTCTATCAACATTTACTCCAGCTTTGACCTCTATATCTCCATCTGAAATAGTCCCTGTAACTCTTGATAAAACTCTATATTTTAAAGCTTTAAAATTATAGTATTTTGTTAAGTTTTCCTCCAAAATATTTAATATAAAATCTCCATCTTTCTCTTTTAGATTATACTTTCCACTTGCAAGACTCTGATTTATTTTAAAACCAACTGTTGAAATAGTATTATCTTTATAGTCAATATTCCCTTTTAAAGATACAAGCTCTTTATTGGGCATCTCTAAAGATGCGTCTTTTATATCAGCAGTAGCATCATAACTCTCAAAAGTTCCCGCTACCTCTCCTTGAACATCATTCAATATTAAAACAACACTACTTTTTTTAAATTCACTACTTTTTAACCCATTTATTTTATAGGATAGATCCATTTTTTTATTTGGAATATCAACTTCTCCAGTAACTTTAAATAGGGCATTTCTAATATCTGATATCATTAAATTTCCATTGTCATAGGTCGAATCTATTTTTATACCTTGAACTTTAAAATCTTTATATCTTCCCTCTCTTAGCTCTCCTTGTATATTTGCCTGTAACCCTTGGTCATTTATAACCGATATATTAGCATATGAATCTAAAAGTATATCTTTATTTTCTAATTTTAAATCTTTAACAATACCTCTTAAAATAAAGTTCTCTTTTTCTCCAGCAATCTCTCCTAGAAAATCTAGTTTTATATCTAGATTTAAATCACTAAACAAATTTTTTTCTTTTAAATTTCTAGTACGGATTTTAAATTGATATTTAAAGCTATCTCTATTTAAA
>NZ_DBGBQB010000324.1:0-2490 GCF_048470075.1 Cetobacterium sp.
ATCGGTTGTTTTTATCCCAATTTTCGGATATTTCATATCAAAGGAAAAAATAGCTTATAAAAATTTTATATTTATGCTGCTCTCTATATTGGGGATATATCTGATATCAGTTCAAGAGAGCTTAACCATTCAATATGGTGATTTTCTATGTTTGTTATGTGCTATTTTATTTGCACTTCATGTGGCTCTAATAGGAGATTTTAGTAAAAAATATAACCCTATAACTCTAGGAGTTTTGCAATTTGGATTCACTTCAGTATATAGTTTATTCCTATTTAAAATAATACCCTATAAGCCTATAAGCTTTACTAATAAAAGGTTCATAGTTTCCCTGGTGTTGCTAAGTATTTTTAGTACAGCACTTGGTTATATTTTTCAACTGCTCGCTCAAAAACATGTAAATGCAATAACAACGGCAGTAATTCTATCCTTAGAACCTGTGTTTTCAGCAATTTTTGCGTATTTCATACTATTTGAAACTATGAGCTTAAATCAAATTGTTGGAGCAATTATACTATTTGCTAGTGCCATTGGGATTCAGATAGATTTAAAAAGTATAAAAGAAAAGGTCTATTGTAGAAAGTGAAGTAAGTTTCTTTTTTCAAGTTTACTTAAAGCTTCAAAAGAGTTTTTACAGTTAATTTACCTATAATTTATTTGATATTAACAGGAAGGTGATAGAGTAAGTTAGGATTAAAGTTTTAGGGAGGAGAAATAATGAAAAAAACTGTTTTATTGGTAACACTTTTATCAACTGTTTTAACTTATGGAGAAACTTTAGAAGAGATTAAAGAGAAAGCACAGAAAGAAGGGGAAGTTCTATCGGTAGGAATGCCAGATAATTGGGCAAACTGGAAGGATACTTGGAATCAAATAAAAGATAAATATAATATAAAACACAGTGATACAGATATGAGTAGTGCACAGGAGATCGCAAAGTTTAAAAATGAAGGTAAAAATGCTACAGCTGATATAGGGGATATAGGTGCTGGATTTGCAAATATAGCTCTAAAACAGGGGGTAACTCAGCCATATAAAACAAGTTATTGGGATGAGGTGCCAGAGTGGGCAAAAGATAAAGATGGACACTGGATGATAGCATATACTGGAACAATAGCTTTTATTGTGGATAAGGATAAGATTCCAGAAAAAGATATACCTAGGTCTTGGGAAGAGTTAAAAAATAGTAAATATAAAGTTAGTACAGGGGATGTGGGGACTGCTGCACAGGCTTCTAGTGCAATTTTAGCGGCAGCTTATGCATTAGGTGGAGATGAAAGCAACATAGAACCAGCTATAAAATATTTTGCTAATTTAGCAAAAGAGGGTAGAGTTTCAGCAGTAGCTCCAAATATTCAAAACTTGGAAAAAGGAGAGGTTGAAATCGGATTGATGTGGGATTTTAATGGATTGAGTTATAGAGATTCTGTAGATAAGGATAGATTTGAGATTTTAATTCCATCTGATGGGTCTTTAATAAGTGGGTATACAACAATAATCAATAAATGGGCAAAAAATCCAAATGCAGCTAAACTGACAAGAGAGTATATATTTAGTGATGAGGGACAGATCAATTTAGCCAAAGGAAATGCAAGACCAATAAGAAAAATTGATTTACCAGAGGATATAAAGAAAAAAATGATTCCTGATGAGCAATATAAAAATGCAAAAGCTATAAAGAATCATGAAGCTTGGGATAAAACTTCTAAAAATTTGGGAAGAATTTGGCAAGAGGAAGTCTTAGTAAATAGAAAATAAGGAGAGCTTATGAAAAAATTGATATTGATTTTAATTGATGGTATGGGAGACCATGTAAGTAATAAAATGGGCTATTTAAAAGCTTTAGAAGAGGCTGGTCAAGGGGAAAAGTTCACTTTAAAAAGTGAGCTTCCTAGCATTTCAAGACCTCTGTATGAAACTATTTTAACTGGAAAAACACCTCTAGAAAGTGGAATAATAAACAATCAGATAAATAGAATGTCAAAGGAGGAAAGTATATTCTCTGTTGCAAGAAAATCGGGATTAAGAACAGCAGCAATTGCATATCATTGGATACATGAGCTATACAATGGACCTTTCAATATGGAAGAGGATATTGAAGTTGAAAATTTAGAAAAAAATATAAATTATGGAAGATTCTATTGGGAGGACAACTATCCAGACTCACATCTACTGACTTTAACTAATAGAGTTATAAAAGATAAAAAACCTGAGTTTTTACTATTACACACTATGAATATAGATGAGGCAGGACATAGATATGGAGGACTTTCTAAGAAGTATGAGAATAAAGTTCATAAGTTAAACTTCTATTTATCACACTTTATACCTCTTTGGCAAAAGCAGGGGTATGAGATTATAGTTACTTCTGATCATGGAATGGACGAGAAAGGAAACCATGGAGGAGATACTACTCTTGAAAGAAAGGTTCCACTTTGAATATTGGGAGACATATCTAAAAAATATAGAGATTCTAATATCACTCAAAGA
>NZ_DBGBQB010000325.1:0-2235 GCF_048470075.1 Cetobacterium sp.
TTATACTTTAGAGTATGTAGCAAAACAGACAGACTCTTCTCTATCTGTAGTGGGGCATTATCGTAAAGGAATTAGAATTCCAAAAGATGATTTTGTGGAAAGATTTATAGAAAAATTTATAAAATCGGACAAGGAAGCAAATGAAGTGAGATATATAGTCGCTTATGATAGAACTCCTGATTTGATTAAGAAAAAACTTGAAGAAAATTCAAATATAAAAGAAACTAAAGATGCCGAAATAATAGCTTTACCCATATTGGGAAAAGCTGCTGCAGGACTTGGACATATAAATTTTGAAGACAACACAAGAATGGAGATATTGACATCTATTCCAAGAACAGGGCTTCCTAAAAATGCTTTTATGGTAGAGGTCAATGGAGACTCTATGTTCCCTACACTTTCAGATGGAGATTTGGTAATAATAGATCCAATTCAAAAACAGATGGAAAATATAGAGGGAAAAGTTTGTGTTTTAAGTTATCATGACCAAACATACATAAAAAGAGTTAAAATAAATAAAAATGAGATAAGACTTATATCGGATAATATGGATAAGAAAAGATATTCTGATATCGTTATTTCAGATGAAGAGTTAGAGTATTTAAAATGCCATGGAGCAGTTATAGAGAGTAGAAGAAAACACTAGGATTTTTATCCTAGTGTTTTAAATTATACTGTTCAATTTTTCTATATAGAGTTGCTATTCCAATTCCTAAAATTTTGGCAATCTGCTTTTTGCTCTCAGTTGAATCTCCATATTTTTTTAAAAGATCACTAATCATTTCAATTTCCATGCTTTTAAGAGTTCTCTCTTGAAAAACTTCAGCTGATTTATTTGCGAGTAATTTTTGAGGGAGATGGTTATAGGATAGAATACCATTATTTCCCATTAGATTAATCATATATTCAATTGTATTTTCAAGCTCTCTCACATTTCCGGGCCAACTATACTTTTCAAATATATCTAGTACCTCTGAGGAGATACTGTTAAAATTCTTTTTAAAAAGGACAGCATATTTCTCAGCAAAGTGTTCTGCAAATATGAAGATATCCCCAGTTCTTTTTCTTAGGGGTGGAACTTCAATTGGAACTACATTAAGCCTGTAATACAGGTCTTTTCTAAACTCTCCACTCTCCACTAAATGTTCCAAATTTTGATTTGTAGCGGCAATAATTCTAACATCAACATCTATGAGTTGATTTGATCCAATTCTTACGATACTTCTTTCTTGTAAAACTCTAAGAAGTTTTATCTGCATATATAATGGCATATCTCCAATCTCATCTAAAAAGAGAGTTCCTCCATTGGCCAGCTCAAACTTTCCAATCTTTCCTCTGGGATCAGCTCCAGTAAATGAACCCTTGATGTAGCCGAAAAACTCACTTTCAAGTAAAGCCTCAGGTATAGCTCCACAGTTTATAGCGATAAAGGGCTGATTAACTCGATTACTATTCATATGTATTGTTCTGGCTATAATCTCTTTACCTGTTCCACTTTCACCTGTAATTAAAACAGTGGATGGATTTTTAGATATTTTATTGATTCGCTCAAATAGCTTTTTCATGGAATCAGAATAGAAGATAAAATCTTTTACAAGAGTTCCAGTAGTTGAATTTGTTACATGAAGTATTGAGTTATGAATGGCCTTTTTCTCTTTAAAAATCAAAACTTTTTCAAAGGGTGAAAAGGTAAAGACTTCACCAAAAACATCAAGTTTTTTATCATTATATATAATAGAGTAAGCATTTTTCCCAAGAAAGTTATCATTTAAAGGTTGAATTAATAAGTTTTCTTGAAGAATTTTAGTGTTGAAAAGTTTTGTGGCCACTTCATTCATATGTGTTAATAAAAAGTTATTATCATATATTAAAATTCCCTCCTCTATCCTATTTAATATGACCTTTAAAAACTCCTTTTTAGATTCAGTGGATGAATTTTCTAAAGATAGTTGCGCTTGAGATGAGATAAAACCAGATATTTGTTTTAAAAAATTCAAATATTTCTCCTGTTTTTCAACAAAATTTACTTTTTGCTGATTATTGAAGCATATAAGCCCAATAACTCCAACTACTTCACCATTTAAAAAAATAGGTGTTGAAACCTCTAACTTCTCTTTACACTCCTCAATAGATGGGCAATTGCTACAATGAATGTCCTCTTTAGGATTCAAAATAACATGCTCTTTTCCAGTTTCTAAAACTTTTTTATAAATATGAGATTCCTCTGTCATTGAG
>NZ_DBGBQB010000326.1:0-10358 GCF_048470075.1 Cetobacterium sp.
CAAATACATCATAGCTTGATTGTTATATGAAATAGGGTAACAATGAGCTATTTACTATATAGAATAACTATAAATAAAAAAGAGGTGATATTCTATGTAAAATTTATATTTTATAAAATTGTTTCTATTGGTTGGTATTCAAATTTTTTATATTAAAAGGAGAAGATTATGGATGAACGCATTTTATGTAAAAAATTAAAAGACAAGATTATGTTACCAGAGGAAGCATTAAAATTTATAAAACCATCTATGGTGATTGCGACGAGTGGTTTTACTCCTTCAGGTTATCCTAAAGCAATACCATTGGCTCTAAAGAATAAAATTGAAAAAACAGGAGAAAAATTTGAATTGACTTTAATTACAGGAGCTTCAGTTGGGGATGAACTAGATGGAGCACTATCAAGAGTTGGGGCAATAGCAAAAAGATACGCTTATCAAACAAATGATGCCATAAGAAATTCGATAAACTCTGGAAAAATAAAGTATCAGGATATGCATTTAAGTCATGTTGGACAGTGGTTAAATTATGGTTTTTTTGGGAAGATAGATATAGCTATAATAGAAGCTTGTATGATTACAGAGAATGGAGGAATTGTTCCAACAACTTCAGTGGGAATAAGTCCACAGGCAATAAAAAATGCAGATATGGTAATTGTAGAGATAAATACGACACAACCTTTAGAACTAAAAGGGTGTCATGATATTTATATGGTAAAGAATCCTCCCAATAGAGAACCAATCCCTTTGAAAAATCCAGAAGATCGAATAGGAACATACTATATTCCATGTGATAGTGAAAAAATAGTTGCTATAGTGAAATGTGATATTCCAGATAAAACTAGAGATTTAGTACCTGAGGATGAAGACTCCAAAAAGATATCCCAACATATTATAAAATTTTTTGAATCTGAAGTTGAGCAAGGAAGATTACCAAAAAATTTATTTCCATTACAGTCAGGGGTGGGTTCAGTAGCAAATGCTATTTTTAAAGGACTTGTGGAATCACAATTTGAAAATTTATCTTGTTACACTGAGGTTATACAAGATTCAATGTTAGATTTGATAGATGCTGGAAAAATAAGGATAATATCAGGTACATCTTTTACTCCATCTGAGAAAGGTTTAAAAAGATTGCTAGATAATATAGAACATTATACAAAATACTGTATTTTGCGACCACAAGAGATTTCAAATAATCCAATTCTTGCAAGACAGCTGGGTGTTATTTCAATGAACACGGCTATTGAAGTGGATATCTATGGGCATGTAAACTCCTCAATGATTATGGGAAGTAAGATGATGAATGGAATAGGAGGATCTGGAGATTTTACAAGAAATGCGTATATTTCAATATTTACAACAGTATCCACAGCTAAAAAGGGATTAGTCTCTTCAATTGTACCTATGGTTTCCCATGTTGATCACACAGAACATGATGTGCAAATAGTAGTAACAGAGCAAGGATTGGCTGATTTAAGAGGATTGAGTGCAAAAGAAAGAGCCCTTTCTATAATAAATAATTGTGCCCATCCTGATTATAAAAAGCAACTATTGGATTATTTAGAAAGAGCTACTTCAAAAACTGGGGGACATGAACCTCATATCATACATGAGGCTCTATCATGGCATGATAAATTTATAAAAACAGGTAGTATGAAATAAATATAGATAGGGAGGCTTGATGATGGAAGAGGAAAAAATGAATTCTATCAAAGAAAAATTTGAAAAATATAATACAGATGTGCAAAAAAGCCTTGAAAAACGACCTGAACAAAGAAAAGTATTCAATTCAGGATCAGGAGAAGAGATAAATAGAATATATACTCCATTGGATATAGAGGAGCTAGATTATGAAAGAGATTTAGGTTTTCCAGGTCAATATCCTTATACAAGGGGAGTCCAGAATACAATGTATAGAGGAAAATACTGGACAATGAGATTATATGCAGGATTTGCAACTGCTGAGTTATCAAATGCAAGATATAAATACCTAATTGAACAAGGATCAATGGGATTATCAGTGGCTTTTGACCTTCCCACTCAGATAGGATATGATTCAGATCATGAATTGGCTGAAGGAGAAGTTGGGAAAGTGGGGGTTGCTATTGATTCATTGGCAGATATGGAAGTTTTATTTGATGGAATCCCTTTGGATAAGGTGAGCACATCTATGACTATAAATGCTCCTGCAGCAGTGTTATTAGCTATGTATCTGGTTATTGCTGAAAAGCAGGGCATACCTTTTCATGAGCTGAATGGAACAATTCAAAATGATATTTTAAAAGAGTATATAGCAAGAGGAACATATATTTTTCCTCCTATACCATCAATGAGATTGATTACAAATATTTTTGAATATTGTTCAAAAGAGGTTCCTAAATGGAATACCATATCTATATCTGGATATCATATAAGAGAAGCGGGATCAACAGCCGCACAGGAAGTAGGGTTTACACTAGCTGATGGAATTGCTTATGTAGAAGCAGCTATAAAAGCTGGATTAGACATTGATACTTTTGCACCAAGATTATCATTCTTTTTCAATGCACATAATGATCTTTTAGAGGAAGTAGCAAAATATAGAGCAGCAAGAAGATTGTGGGGAAAAATAATGAAAGAGAGATTTAAAGCTAAAAATCCAAAATCTCAGGCTTTAAAGTTTCATACACAAACGGCAGGATCAACACTGACAGCTCAACAGCCTGAAAATAATATTGTTAGGGTAGCTATTCAAACTTTGGCAGCAGTGATGGGAGGGACACAGTCCCTACACACAAATTCAAAGGATGAAGCTCTTGCTCTTCCAACAGAGGAAGCGGTTATGGTAGCTCTTAGAACACAACAGATAGTAGCAAATGAGAGTGGAGTAGCAAATACAATTGATCCTTTAGCAGGTTCTTATTATATTGAGACAAAAACCTCAGAGATAGAAAAAAAAGCTATGAAATATATTGAGAAGATAGATGAGATGGGGGGAGCAACTGTAGCAATTGAAAAAGGATATATTCAGGAAGAGATTATGAATTCAGCTTATGCTACCCAAAAAGATATAGAGAATGGAGAGATTATTATAGTTGGAATGAATAAATATGTAGTTAAAGAGAATCCACCAAAGGGACTTTTACGAGTAGATCCCATTGTGGGAGAGCAACAAAAAGCTAAAATAAAAGAGTTGAAAGAAAAAAGAGATGGACTAAAAGTTGAAAAAACTTTAAAAAGTCTTAGAGAAGCTTGTTTAACAGATGATAATTTAATGCCATTAATTTTAGATTGTGTGAGAAACTACGCCACTCTTGGAGAAATTTGCGGAGTTATGAGAGAGGAGTTTGGAGAGTATAAACAAGCTGTAAAATTATAATAAAAAGTAACTTGGAGGAAAGGATATGACTAAACTAATTAGAGTATTAGTGGCAAAACCTGGATTAGATGGACATGATAGAGGAGCAAAAGTGGTGGCCAGAGCCTTGAGAGATGCAGGAATGGAAGTCATATATAGTGGACTTCGTAATACTCCAGAGGAGATTGTAAATATAGCTCTTCAAGAGGATGTGGATGTAATAGCATGTAGCATTCTATCTGGAGCACACAATACATTACTTCCCAAAATTAAGGAGATACTGATAGAAAAGGGAGCAGACGATATATTGTTTGTAGCTGGAGGGGTGATTCCAGCAGATGATATTCCATTTTTAAAGGAGAAAGGAGTTGCAGAAGTGTTTACACCAGGAACCTCTTCCCAAATTACCATTGATTATATAAAGGCTAATGTAAAGCTGAATAGTGAAGAATAGTTATGGATATTAAAGATATAAAACAAGGGGGTTTAAAGAGAGACATAAGAAGTGTAGCTAGATTGATAACTATGGTAGAAAATGGACAAGATGAGGCTTTAAATTTGGTGAAAGAGTTATATTACAAAGGTGGAAATGCGTATGTAATAGGGATTACAGGTCCACCAGGAGCGGGGAAAAGTACCCTAGTTGATGGGATTGTAAAAGAGTTAAGAAAAGAGGATAAAAAGATAGGAGTAATAGCCATAGACCCTACAAGTCCTTTTACAGGAGGAGCAATATTAGGAGATAGAGTGAGAATGTCTGGGCTTAATAAAGATTCAAAAGTTTTTATAAGATCTATGGGAACAAGAGGGTATTTGGGAGGAATAGCTGAAGGAACTGGAAAAACAGTCGATATATTAGATATATATGGATGCGACTATATACTGATAGAAACAGTGGGTGTGGGACAATCAGAAGTTGATATAGTAAAAGTTTGTGATACAACGCTGCTAATAACAGTACCTGGTTTAGGGGATGAGATTCAAATGTTAAAAGCTGGAATTATGGAGATAGGAGATATATTTGTAATTAATAAAGCTGATAGGGATGGAGCTGAAAAAACGGCACGAGAAATAAAGCAAATGATAGGAAATAATGTCATTAATGAGTGGAAACCCCCAGTAAAAATGAGTGTGGCAACGGATGGTGCTGGGATAGAGGAGGTTGTAGAAGAGATATTAAAGCATAAAGATTATTTGAAAAACACAGGTGCTGGATTTTTAAAGAGAGTATCAAATAATAGAAACAAAGTTTTATTCCTAATAAAAGAAAAAATTGATAAAAAAATATTGGAAAAAACACAAAAAGGGGAACTTATATTTAAAATTTCAGAAAGAATTACAAAACAAGAGATAAACCCTTATGAGGCCACAGATATTATATTAAAAAAGATATTTGAATAGTTTGAATAGGGAGGAAGAGATGCAAGTATTAAAGTTAGACCATTTAGGGATTGCCGTAAAAAATTTGGAAGATGCTATTAAAATATATGAAGATTTGGGACTTAAGATTCAGGGAGTGGAGGAAGTGAAAGATCAGAGAGTAAAAGTGGCATTTATTCCCATTGGAGATACAGAGATTGAACTTCTTGAATCTACATCGGAGGATGGATCTATTGCAAAATTTATTGAAAAAAATGGAGAGGGAGTTCAACATTTGGCATTTAAAGTTGAAAATGTAGAAGAGGCAATATCTTATATGAAAGAGAAAGGATATAGAATGATTGATGAAACACCGAGATATGGAGCGGGAAAAGCTAAAATAGCTTTTATACATCCAAAGGGAACAAAGGGAGTGTTAATAGAGTTGAGTCAAAGATAAAGAACTAAAAGGAGGCTATGAATGTCTGTTGCACAAAAAAAAATAGATGAATTGCTGGAAAAAAAAGGAATTGCTTCTCAGGGAGGAGGAGTTAAAAGAATTGAAAAACAGCATACCAGTGGCAAAATGACAGCGAGAGAAAGATTGAACTACTTTTTTGATTCAGAGACATTTGTTGAGCTAGATATATTTGTTCAACATAGATGTGTAAATTTTGGAATGGATAAGGAGGAATTACCAACAGAGTCAGTTGTAACAGGGTATGGAAAAGTTGATGGAAGACTTGTATATGCTTTTGCACAAGATTTTACAATTTTTGGTGGTTCTTTAGGGGAGATGCATGCAAAAAAAATATGTAAAGTTATGGACATGGCTTTAAAAGTTGGGTGTCCAATAGTTGGATTAAATGATTCTGGAGGAGCAAGAATTCAAGAGGGTGTAGATTCATTGAGTGGATATGGAGAGATATTCTTTAGAAATACTAGATGTTCAGGAGTTATTCCACAAATTTCAGCAATAATGGGTCCATGTGCTGGCGGTGCAGTATACTCTCCTGCAATTACAGATTTTATATTTATGGTTGACCGTACATCTCAAATGTTTATAACAGGACCTCAAGTTATAAAAACAGTTACAGGGGAGGAGATGAGTGCTGAAGAGCTAGGGGGAGCAATGACACATAATTTAACAAGTGGGTGTGCTCAGTTTATATGTGAAAGTGATAAGGTTTGCTTAGATGAGATAAGAAAACTACTATCATATTTACCTTCAAATAATTTAGAGAAAGCTCCTACATTACACTATAAAGTGGATTTAGATAAAAGAATATTGGAGTTTGATGAGATGATTCCTGACAACCCTAATAAAGCATATAATATGTTTGAAATTATAGGAAAACTTGTAGATAATGGTGATTATATGGAATATCAAGGATATTATGCTAAAAATATTATAACTTGTTTTGCAAGAATAAATGGGAAATCAGTGGGAATTATAGCAAATCAACCGAAGGTTATGGCAGGTTGCTTAGATATTAATTCAGCAGATAAGTGCTCTAAATTTGTTAGAGTTTGTGACGCATTCAATATTCCACTTTTGACAATAGTTGATGTACCCGGATTTTTACCAGGAGTTAATCAAGAACACGACGGAATAATAAGGCATGGAGCTAAAATATTATATGCTTATTCGGAGGCCTCTGTTCCTCAAGTTACCCTGATAACAAGAAAAGCTTATGGAGGGGCCTATGTTGCAATGAGTAGCAAGTCAATAGGAGCAGATATGGTATTTGCATGGCCCACAGCAGAAATTGCAGTAATGGGAGTGGCTGGAGCAGTAAATATACTATACAGAAATGAGATTAAAGCGGCAGGAGATACAAAAGAAAAAACAGAAGAGTTGTCAAAAGAGTATTCTAAGGAGATAGCAAACCCTTATCAAGCAGCTAAAAGAGGGATGGTTGATGATGTTATAGAGCCGAGCACTTCGAGACAGAGAGTAATAGATGCGTTCAATATGTTAGAGGGAAAAAGGGATAAATTACCAGCTAAAAAGCATGGAAATATTCCTCTATAAAAATAAGGAGGATAAAAAATGACTGTTACTCAAATATTACAAATTTTTTCTAATAAAGATACGATAGATAATCTAACTTTTTCAGAAAAAATGATAGGAGTTGGAATAACACTTTTTTTAGGAATGGGATTAACTTTTCTAGTTCTTATTATACTTAAATATATGATAGAGATAGTAATATCTAATGTGGCAAAACAGAAAAAGAATCTTAAAGAGGAGATAGATTTAAAAAGTGAAGCCGTGGAAATAGAAAATTCTTCTGATAATGATAGTGAAGAGAGAGAGGAAGAGATAGTAGCAGCTATATCAGCTGCTATAATTTTACAGCTTGGAGAAAAAAATAGATTTGTAGTAAAAAATATAATTAGAGTTTTAGATGAAACGCCTACCTGGTCTAAAATAGGGTTGGTAAATCAAATGCTAGATAAGTTGTAAAAAAGACAAGGAGGAGAGTAATGAGAAATTTTAAAATTTTAATTAATGGAAATGAATACCTTGTTCAGATAGAGGAGATAGAGAGTGAAGGAAAGAGTGGAGAGCTAGAAAAACCTACAGAAAAAAAAGAGACTGTTACATCTAAAATATCTCAGATACAAAAAGTGGAGTCGAGACATAGGTCAAAAGGAGAAAAAGAGACTGTTATAGAGGCACCAATTCCTGGAATGGTATTGAGCATAGAGGTAAAAGTGGGAGACAAAGTTGAAAAAGGGGAAAATTTACTAGTACTAGAGGCAATGAAAATGGAAAATGAAATTATGGCACCTGTTGATGGGATAGTGACAGAGATAAAAATACAACAGGGTAATTCAGTAAATGCTGGAGATATACTTGTAGTTATATCTTAAAAAAGGAGGGTACTGAAATGTTAGAAATTTTAACAAACTTTTTTTCTAGTACAGCTTTTTCAACAGTTGGTATTGGGGATATAATAATGATATTAGTTGCTTGTATACTCCTATATTTAGCAATTGTAAAAGGGTTTGAACCATTGTTGTTGATTCCAATTGCTTTTGGAATGCTTCTTGCAAATCTTCCTTTAGCAGGTCTTATGAATCCAGATTCGATAGATTTAAAAACTGGAATAACTTCTCCAGGTGGACTATTTTATTATTTATATCAGGGAGTAAAGTATGGGATTTTTCCTCCTTTGATTTTTTTAGGTGTAGGAGCTATGACAGATTTTGGACCTCTTATAGCTAATCCTAAATCATTATTACTAGGGGCAGCAGCTCAATTTGGAATATTTTTTACATTTTTTGGAGCTATAGTTTCGGGCTTATTTACAGCTCAAGAAGCTTCTTCAATAGCTATTATAGGAGGAGCAGATGGGCCAACAGCCATATTTTTAACCTCTAGATTAGCTCCACATCTATTGGGACCAATAGCAGTAGCTGCTTATTCTTATATGGCCTTAGTTCCAATTATACAACCTCCAATTATGAAACTTCTTACAACAAAGGAGGAGAGGGGTATAAAAATGGAGCAATTGAGAGCAGTGAGTAAAAAAGAAAAAATTTTATTTCCAATAGCAGTAACAATAGTAGTTTCTTTTATTGTTCCACCAGCAGCATCTTTAGTTGGAATGTTAATGCTTGGAAATCTAATAAGAGAGAGCGGAGTAACGGCAAGATTGGAAGATACGGCTAAAAATGCTTTGATTAATATGGTTACCATAGTTTTAGGATTATCAGTGGGAGCCACAGCAAATGTAACAACGTTTTTAAATGTTAAAACATTGGCAATAATAGCATTGGGAGTTGTAGCTTTTGGAGTGGGAACAGCTTCAGGTATAATACTAGCAAAAATAATGAATAATTTATCTAAAACTCCGATAAATCCACTGATTGGTTCAGCAGGGGTATCAGCAGTTCCTATGGCTGCAAGAGTTTCCCAAAGTGTGGGACAAAAAGAAAATCCTAGTAATTTTTTACTGATGCATGCAATGGGACCAAATGTAGCTGGAGTGATCGGTTCAGCAGTAGCAGCAGGGGTATTGTTGGCAATGTATAGTTAGCAAATTAAAAAAGTTAAAAACTATTATGAGAAAACTATAGAGGATAGAGATTGGGAATTTAATTAGAAAAAGTAAATAAAAAGGAGAAATATATGCAGTTTGGTTTATTTGGATTTCTTATGGATCAATTTGTTTTAATGTTTATAACTCTTGGAATTGGAATGGTAGTAGGAAAAGTTTTAAAATTGGGAGTATCGGGAACTTTATTTGTAGGCTTAGGTATCGGTTGGGGGGTAAAAAAATATGCATCTATAATAGTAGCAAACGGTTCTGCAACTGACAAGATGATAAAAATAGCTAAAAAGGTAATATCTATCTCAGTGGTAGATGAACTATTTTTTACTCTTTTTTTAATATTTTTTATAGCGACGGTTGGTCTGTTAGCCGCTGATAAAATTGGAGTAGTAGTAAGAAAATATGGGGTCAAGTTCATAATATTAGGTTTTCTAATTACAGGTACGGGAGCAGCTGGAACTTATCTATCAACATTTGTTTTTAAAAATCTAAATCCATACGAGGTAACTGGAGTTTATTCAGGAGCATTGACAAGTTCACCAGGACTTGCAGCTGCAATTGAAACAACTAAAGAGCAAGCCAGCATAAAAGCTGAATCGTACTTAGAGAGTTCTACGCAGGAAAAGGAAAAAATTTTAAAAATTATCGATAAAAATTTGAAAGTGGAAGATATAGAAAAATTGACAGATGAACAGAAAAAACAGTATGTTACAAATGCAGAAGCTGGAATAGGAACTGGGCATGCACTGGGATATCCATGGGGAGTTATTATCGTAATAGTAGCTATGCAATTTATCCCAAAAATACTAAAAATAAATTTGAATAGTGAATATGAGAGATATAATAGAGAGATTAATGAAAAAAGTTCAGATATCAAAGAGATTGAGAGTGGTCCTTTTGATTTAGCGGCTTTTGGAATTGTATGTGTAGTGGGGTATTTTGTGGGAGTTATTAAAATATACATGGGGGAAACATTGGGGTGGTTTTCCCTAGGGTCCACTGGAGGTGTACTAATAGTATCTCTAATTTTAGGATATGTTGGAAGAGTAGGAAAACTGTCTTTTAGAATGAAAAAAGAGATTTTATCTGAAATTAGGGATATAGGACTTGCTATGTTTTTGGGAATAGTGGGTCTGAGATACGGATTTGCAGCTGTTGACTCTCTAACAGGATCAGGAATATTCCTATCTATTACCTCAATTTTTGTGGGAGTAATCGCAATGTTATCTGGATTATTAGTGGGAAAATATGCTTTAGGAATAAATTGGATTATGCTTTCTGGAGCTATCTGCGGGGGAATGACTTCAACACCTGGACTTGGAGCGGCAGTAGCAGCAGTGGGAGGAAAAGATGATCCAGCAGCAGGGTATGGAGCAACTTATCCATTTGCACTATTTGGAATGGTTATTTTTACAATAATTTTACATAAATTACCAATTTAATAGATAGATAAAATTACAAAAAAAGAGACTAACTCAAAAGTAAATTTTTAAAGATTTTACTGTACGAGAAGGTCTCTTTTAAATTTAGTTATATTATTTCATAACACTGTTTTGGAATAAAAAATATAATTTCATAACAGTGATATATAATAAAAA
>NZ_DBGBQB010000327.1:0-3816 GCF_048470075.1 Cetobacterium sp.
GATATAACTTTAGAGAGATTTTTAAGTTTCAATTTGGATATAGCTCAAAAAAATTATGATTTATTACATCTGTGTGGAGCATGGGGGAGAGAAAGAAATGTAACAACAACACCAATAAATCAGAATAAAGTAGTAATAGATAGTAAAAGGGGAGCAAGTAGTTCTAACAACAATCCTTTTTTAGCTTTAAAGGAAAAAAAAGCAGATGAATTTAAAGGGGAGTATATCGGTATAAATTTAGTTTATAGCGGAAATTTTATTGGTCAAGTCGAAAAGGATCACTATGATAATATAAGAGTTAATATGGGAATAAACCCTTTTAATTTTTCATGGATTTTGGAGAGAGGAGAATCATTTCAAGCTCCAGAAGTTGTTATAAATTATTCTGATTCTGGATTAAATATGTTAAGTCAAAATTATCATAAATTTTACCAAAATCATCTTATTAGAGGTAGATGGAAAAATAAAACTAGACCAATACTAATCAATAACTGGGAAGCTACTTATTTTGATTTCAATGAAGATAAAATTCTTCAAATAGCAAAAAAAGCTAAAGAGTTAGGTGTAGAGCTATTTGTTTTAGATGATGGGTGGTTTGGAAGCAGAGATGGAGATTCATCAGGATTGGGAGATTGGTGGAGCAATTTGGACAAATTACCAAGTGGGGTAGAGGGGTTATCTCAGAAAATAAATGAATTAGGATTACAGTTTGGTCTCTGGTTTGAGCCAGAGATGGTGAATCCTGATAGTCAACTCTATAAAAAAAATCCAAACTGGGCTTTATCTATTCCAGGAAGAAAATCTACTTTAAGTAGAAATCAACTAACTTTGGATTTGGGAAGAAAAGAAGTTAGAGAATATTTATACGAAAAAATATCTAAAATTTTGAAAAACTCTAAGATATCTTATATTAAATGGGATATGAATAGAAATATGACAGAGGTTTGGTCTGGTGTTTTAGAGGGAAAAAGACAGGGAGAAGTAGCTCATAGATATATATTGGGGGTTTATGAATTAATGGAACGATTAACAAATGAATTTCCAAGTATATTATTTGAATCATGTGCTGGTGGAGGAAATAGATTTGATCCAGGAATGCTTTATTATATGCCGCAGATTTGGACCAGTGATAATACTGATGCTATGGAGAGATTAAAAATTCAATATGGAACATCTATAGTATATCCAATATCATCTATGGGTGCTCACGTATCAGCAGTCCCAAACCATCAAACAGGAAGGGTTACATCTATAGGGACTAGAGCCAATGTTGCTTTTTTTGGAGCTTTTGGATATGAATTAGACTTAAATAAAATTAGTTCAAGAGAGAGGGAAGATGTAAAAAGGCAAATTGAATTTTTTAAAGAAAATAGAGAGTTATTACAATTTGGAACTTTTTATAGAATTGAATCACCTTTTGAAAATGAGTTTCAAAGGATATCTTGGATGGTGGTAAATGAGGATAAAAGTGAAGCAATAATTGGTGTATATAGAGTGTTATCTATACCAAATTCAACTTTTGATTATGTGATTGTTCCTGGGTTAAATCCAGATTTTAAATATAGCATTAAAGATGAGGATATTTTAGGTGAAGAGTTTTTTGGAGATGAACTTGCATATTCAGGGATTAAGTTTAGAAAAGTTGCTTTAGATATTCATGATTTTAAATCATTAGAAAAATTAGGAGATTTTAGAAGTAAGTTGTTCAAAATATCAAAAATATAGAGTTAAAAAAATGGGGAGTTATCAAAACTCCCTCATTTTTTAAAAATCAAATAGGATATTTAAAGATTCGCTCATAGTTGGATGTGTAAATATAAAATCTCTTAAATAGTGGTAAGTTTTCCCCTCTTCTATGGCCATAGTGATAAGATTTATAACTTCACTCGATTCAACAGAGTATAGAGAACAACCTAGAATTTTACCAGTTATTTCATCAATAACAGCTTTCAAAATCCCTTTCTCTTCTTCTAAAATTTTTGCTCTAGGAATAGATGAGACTGTAACTGATTTTGTTTTTACTTTATATCCTGCATTGATAGCTTCATTTTCAGTCATTCCAACTCTTGATAAAGTTGGTGAAATAAACACAGAATAAGGGATAAATTTTCTTGATTCAACTGTTAAAGTATTATTTCCTAAAAAATTACTTTTAATTATTCTAAAATCATCCAAAGATATATATGTAAATTGAGGACCTCCTTTAACATCACCTAAGGCATATATATGTGGAACATTTGTCTGTAATACTTCGTTAACTAAAATCCCTTTTTCAGAGTAATTAACACCAGCATTTTCAAGTTTCAAATCATCAATGTTTGCTTTTCTACCTGCTGCTATTAAGATACCATCAACTATTAGTCGCTCATCACTTCCATCTCTATTAAATAAAACTTCTACTTGATTGTTGGAAACGTTACTTAATTTTAAGATTTTAACTTTTGTTAATATATCAATACTTCTATTTTTAAAATCTTTTTTAACTTCCTCTCTAATTTCGGGCTCATCTTTTAGAAGAATATCATCATTACCCTCAAAAATAGTTACTTGTGAATGAAAGTTACTATAAATAGATGCAAATTCTAATCCTATGTATCCTCCACCAATTATTGCCAGTTTCTGAGGCAATTTTTTTAGTTCCATAATGGATGTACTAGTATAGATGTTTCTAACTTTTTCAATTCCATCAATTTTAGGGATAACTACTTTAGATCCAGTATTTATAAATATTTGATTAGCTTTTAAAATAATTTCATTTTGATTCTCAGTTACACTGATTAGATGTTCAGATTCAAAAGCTCCAATTCCGGTATAGATATCAACATTTTTAATAGAATTTAACTTATTGTAGTTAGACTCTCTTAATTTTTGGACAAGTGTGTCTTTTTTTTCTATAGCTTCTTTAAAGTCACTATCATTTTCTGACTCTCTAACAAGAATCTTTGTAGGAATACACCCCACATTTATGCAAGTTCCTCCATACATATTTTTATCTTTTTCAACTAAAGCTACATTTTTTCCTATACTTCCCAAAAATTCTGCAAGAGTTTTTCCACCTTTACCAAATCCTATTATAATAGCATCATAATTTTTTGCCTTTAAAATATCACATTTTTTCATAAAATTACTCCTTTAATATATGAATTTATTTATCTTATAATTAAAGATACTATTTTATTTTAAGTTTGTAAATTAGTCACAAAAAAGTAACCTGCTAAAACTATCTATAATATTTGTTGCTAATATACATTTTCAAAACTTATCATAAATTAAAATATAAAAGGAAAGAATTACTTTATTTGGTACACTTTAACGTCTTGAATTTTAATATGAGATCTACTTTAAAATTAAAAAGGAAGTGATTTGTTATGAAGTGTAACTGTGAAAGAGAAGAAAAAAAATTTGAAAGTTTAAATCCAGATATAGAGGGTGATGCAAGCGAAGTTATAGAAGAAGAGATTCAAGAAGCTATAGAGGATGAACTATTAGAGAATATAAAAATCTTTGATAATTTAATTTTACCAGAAGGTTTAGAAAAGGTTGGAGAGACGCCTTGGATGACTGAAAAAACAGTATTTTTAGATATTTTAAAAAGACATATGGCTCCAAAAGATAAATTGGGATATCTTCTTGTGAAAAAAGGGGAATTAGAGTTTATTTGGGAAGATGAAAAGGAAAAGATATATACAGTTAATCCAAAACATCCACTTATTATTTTTCCAGAAAGATATCATCATGTTATTTTAACAGGACCTGTAGAATTTAAAATTAAATTTTATAAATTTGATCTTGATATAGATAAACATATGAATGCTT
>NZ_DBGBQB010000328.1:0-2868 GCF_048470075.1 Cetobacterium sp.
GCACTTGGCTGGTATGGAAGAGTCAGAGTACATAATAGCTATAAATAAGGATAAAGCGGCACCTATTTTTGGAGTAGCAGATTTAGGACTAGTAACTGATTTAGGAAAAACAGCAACTTATTTAGTTGAAGAGATTAGAAAAGCTAAAGCTGAGAGATAAATCTTAAAAGTTACCACTTTAAAGCAAAGGATAAAATTATCCTTTGCTTTTTTAAATAAGATATTGGAGGTATGAAAATTGAATAAAACAGTTAAACATAAACAATTTAATCTTTTTGAAAAATTCACTCAACTATGTGTTACTATAATGCAAAAATATCTACCTGATGCTTTTCTTTTTGCAGCTATTCTTACATTTATAGTTTTTATTGCTGCAACTATAACAACTAAACAGTCTCCTTTTCAAATGGCTATGCACTGGGGAAATGGAGTTTGGTCTCTTCTAGCATTCTCAATGCAGATGGTCATGGTTCTTGTTACAGGTCACACCTTAGCAACTGCTCCTTTTTTTAAACGAATTTTAGATAAGCTTTCTAATCTACCTAAATCTCCAATACAAGCTATTATCTATGTTACATTTATATCTGGAATAGCTTGTATTTTAAACTGGGGATTTGGTCTTGTCATTGGAGCTATCTATGCTAAAGAGATTGCTAAAAAAGTAAAAGGTGTTGACTATAGACTTCTAATTGCTTCTGCATATTCTGGATTCCTATTATGGCATGGAGGAATTTCAGGTTCTATACCTCTTACTTTAGCTTCTGGAAATCTATCTAAAGCTACAGCTGGAGCTTTAGATAAAGGGATTAGTACCTCTCAAACAATATTTTCATCATATAATTTAATTATTCTTTTCGTTTTATTATTTACACTTCCTCTATTAAATGCTGCTATGCATCCTAAAAATAAGGAAGATATATTTCAAGTTGATACATCACTTTTAGAAGATGATGTTCAACCTATAATTTTTGATAAAACAGGGATGACTCCTGCTGATAAAATTGAAAATAGTCCTATTGTCAATATTCTTATAGGAATTCTTGGATACACATATATAATAGATTATTTTATTCAAAAAGGTTTTGATTTGAATCTTAATATTGTAAATATGATATTTTTAGTCACTGCTATTGTAGCTCACAAAACTCCTAAAAATCTACTTTTAGCTTTTGGAAATGCATGTAAGGGTGCATCTGGAATTATTTTACAATTTCCTTTCTATGCTGGTATCATGGGAATGATGGTAGGACAAAATAGTGATGGGGCGTCTTTAGCAGGTATTATATCCCAAAGTTTTATCAGTTCATCTACAGCTCTTTCATTCCCAGGTTTAACTTTCTTGAGTGCTGGAATTGTTAACTTCTTTGTTCCATCTGGTGGTGGACAGTGGGCTGTTCAAGCTCCTATTATGATGCCAGCTAGTGTAGAACTTGGAGTTTCTACAGCAAAAACTGGTATGGCTATAGCTTGGGGAGATGCATGGACTAATATGATTCAGCCATTTTGGGCTCTACCTGCTTTAGGTATAGCTAAATTGGGAGCAAAGGATATCATGGGATATGGTGTTATTATTACAATCTACTCTGGTATTATTATTACGTTGGGGTTAACTTTTCTATAAAAAAAAGGACAAGGATTAAAATCTTTGTCCTTTTTTAAAATTTCTTTATTTTACTTTAATAAAACTATACTGTATAATATGAGTCAAATCTAAATTTTTAAGGAGATAATATGAATGGGAAAAATAGAAAAGATATCAAGGCTGGTTTAAAAGTTTTGATAGTAAAAAAAGAAGATCAACGAACTGGAAAATTAACTGAAGGAGTTGTAAAAGATATCCTTACAAATTCTAACACTCATCCTCATGGGATAAAAGTCAGACTTCAAGATGGGACTATTGGAAGAGTACAAGAGATTAAAAATATCTAAAAATTATTATGGCGTTATATATAATTAAATATTTAAAAAGGGATGCCTCTCAAAGAGACATCCCTAAAAAATATAAACACTACTCTAAATTTTTTAGAGTTTGTAAATTTAAGCAAACTTTTTAACAGTATAAAACTGTAACACAAATTTTCTCTATGTAACACATGTGTTACATCTTTTTTATTATTTCTATCAAACTATTCTGAGCCTCATGTATTCTCTCGGTGTTAGAAGTTGCTTCCCAAATACTTTGCCCTTTTTCTATAAGAGTTTCAATTTGTGATAATTCCTTTATTGGTTCAGGAAGCAATATTGTAGTATTACCTATAATTTTTTTTAAATCTTTTAAGTATTTATTTTGATTTACTGTATTTCTATACTTATTTACTATTATTGAAAATACTTTATCAATACCAACTTCCTCAACTACCTTTATAACTCCTTCAACTGTAACTCTATCGCAAAAACAAGGTATAATAACTTTATCTGAACACTCTACGAATATGGTATCTAATTTTATATTTGGATCGCTATCTATCAATATATAATCATACTGTGTTTTCATTCTTTCTATAAAATTAGGTAAATCACTTAAAAATGCTGAGGAAAATTTAGAGTCTTCAAGTGGAATAAAGCTAACATCCCTTCTTATTCTCACAATATCTCTATCTACTCCTTTTACAAAAGATTTTAACCCTCTATTAAAAACATCTTTATCCTCCCGCGCATCTGTATAATCTAATACATTGCTTTGAAAGTCTGATGTCAATATCAAAACTTTTTTCCCTATCACCTCTAGTCCTATTGATAATTGAACTGTTAAAAAAGTTTTTCCTACTCCACCTTTATTAACTTTTATTGTATATACTTTCCCTTTTTTATCCATTTTCCCCTCCATCTTTGGCTTTATTCTCACAATATTGTCTAAAGTATTTACTC
>NZ_DBGBQB010000329.1:0-6488 GCF_048470075.1 Cetobacterium sp.
CATAGTAACACCTCTCTTTCTTTTAAAAATAAACACTTTGGCAATATAAGTATAACTTAATTTTACCTATTTAACAAGTATATTCTTTTAAAAAAAATAAAAATAGCCCATAAATAACAAATTATTATTTACAGGCTATAAAAATCTATTTAATTATGAAAGAACTTGCTATAACTTTTCCATCTTCAGTATATAAAACAGCTCCTTGACCAGGAGTTACAGCTCTCACGCTGTCCTCAGTAAATAAAATTTCAATTGTATCTTTATCCACTACTTTTATTTTACATGGATGTAACTTATCTCTAGAACGAGCTTTTACAAAGCAATCCATCCCATCTAGTTCTTTTACATCATCTACTAAAAATAGATTAAGTTGATTTGCAACTAAACTCTTTTTCATAAGATCCTCATTGCTTCCAACAATAACCCTATTATTTTTCCTATCTAGTTCTATTACATAAAGTGGATTTGCTGAGGCTATTCCAAGCCCTTTTCTCTGCCCTATTGTATAGAATGCCAATCCATTGTGTTTTCCTAAAACTTTCCCATTTAAATCAACAATTTGTCCTGGTTTTCCAATCTTACCAGATGTTTTCTCCATTAAGAACTCTTTTAATTTTCCATCCTCAACAAAACATATCTCTTGAGAGTCTTTTTTAGCATAAACTCTCACACCTAAACTTTTAGCTAACTCTCTAACAGCTGGTTTCTCCATTTTTCCAATTGGAAAAATAATATATTTTAAGTTTTCTTTTTTTATTTGCGATAAAAAGTATACTTGATCTTTATTCATATCATCACCTATTGCCAATGTACCATCAATAATATTAGCATAGTGACCAGTTGCTAAAACCTCTGCTCCCTTTTCTCTCGCAAACTCAATAAGTTTTCCAAACTTTATTTTTCTATTACAAACCATACATGGATTTGGTGTTCTTCCTGAACTATACTCATCCACAAAATAATCTATAACCTCTTTTCCAAAATCCTCTGTTACATCTAAAAGATAGTGTTCAATTCCTAAATCATCACATATTCTTTTAGCATCCTTATCCTCTTCTCCGCAAGTTTTCATTGTTACACCAAAAATTTTGTAACCTTGTTTTTTTAAAAGATAAGCTACTGTAGACGAATCTACTCCACCACTCATAGCCACAGCTATAACCTTGTTTTCATTTTCTTTATTAAACTCTAAGTTCATAAATATTACCATCCTTAATAAATATATTCTATTATTATTTGTAGAAGGCAAATATAATAGTTGCAATTCCAAAGATTAGAATTATAAGACCTGAAAGTTTGCTTAATTTTAAAAGAATATCCATAGTTACTTTCTTTTTAAAATGATATATCAAAAAGATTGTTGTAAACCAAAGTGATGCTCCTCCAATTCCAATTCCAGTTCCTAATTCCAATACTGTCAGTTCTCTAATAGGACTATCCAATATCCCAAGAAGTGTATATATTCCTGCTATTACAAGAATTGATGAGATATTAAATATTGCAAGTAAAAAAGTTTCGAAGTAGTCTTGAACCAATGTAAAATTATCATCCTCAATCTCTTTCACTTTAGGTTTTCCAAAAAACTTTCTACTTCCTACAAAGATTAAAAATACACTTATCAACACTTTTAGCGGAGTTTCAAATTTAATAACATAACTTTCAACTCTACTTATAAATAGAAATGATATAATACCATAAATTATGTCTACTGTTACCATTCCTAGCGCTGATACATACGCTTTTTTTTCTCCCTCGATCATAGCCTTTTCCATACAATAAATGCCCACTGGTCCAAAGGGAAGCGATAATATTAAACCTGTTATAATCCCTTTTAAAAAAATCATGATTTTTCTCCTCAAAAGTGTATTTCTATAAATGTTTTTTCATTTATCAATTCTAGCATAATTCTACTAAAATAGAAAGCAATTTCCTTTAATTGGGAGTTTACAGGTTCAGTTCTTTCAATTTAGCTTTAACTATATCAAAAAATGCTTTTCTATCCTCTTCATTATCTCTTATATCCATATTGTCTATATTTATTTTTAGAACAACTGTCTCATCATACTCGTTAAAAAAGTTAGAATACTCCTCATTTAGGGAGTCCCAATACTCTTTTTCCACTCCAAGTTCAAACTCTCGTCCTCTCTCTTTAATCTTTTTTATAGCATTGTCAACACTTGTCTCTAAATAAATAATCAATAGTGGATTATCTCTAGCTGATATCAGTTTTTCCCAAAAAGATTGATATAGTGAAAACTCATCCTCTGTCATAAATCCATTTTTCAAATGCATTTTAGCAAATAAATAATCACCATAAATGCTTCTATCCATTATACAACCATTGAATTTAGAAGCTTCCTCTATTATCTCTATTCTTTTGTTTAAAAAATACATTTGACTCAATAGAGAGTATCTCTCTTTATTTGAATAGAATTTGTCTAAAAATGGGTTATCTATATATGGCTCCTGAAAAAACTCAATAGATAACTCTTTAGCTAATAACTCCCCTAAAGTTGTTTTCCCAGCTCCAACAACTCCCTCTATACAGATAACATTTTTCATAATCTTATGCTAACACTCCTTTTTGAAGGAATCTTTTTAAGTTACTTGTTACCATTCCAATTGCAACTTTATTCTCTCCACCTCTTGGAATTATAACATCTGCATATCTTTTACTTGGCTCACAAAACTCTAAATACATTGGCTTTACAGTTTTTAAGTATTGATTTTTAACAGATTCAAAACTTCTTCCTCTCTCTGTCATATCTCTTTCAATTCTTCTTAAAATCATCTCATCAGCATCTGTATCCACAAATATTTTTACATCAAATAACTCTCTAATCTCTGGAACTGCAAAGATAAGTATCCCTTCAACGATTATTATTTTTGATGGATGAATCTTTACGCACCCCTCTTTTCTAGAGTGTGTTGTGAAATCGTATATCGGTCTATCGATTGACTCCCCATTTACAAGTTTTGTTAAGTGCTCTTTAAGTAGATCAAACTCTATTGAGTTAGGGTGGTCAAAGTTTACCGCAGCCTTCTCCTCTATTGTTAAGTTAGTTAGCTCTTTATAATAAGCATCTTGCTCAACTAGTACTGCATCTTCTGATTTGAAAGCCTTTACTAAATTGTGTGCTACTGTAGTTTTTCCGCTTCCACTTCCTCCAGCTACTCCGATCAATATGCAATTTTTCATTTTTTGTTTTCCTCCTTAAGTGTTACTGCTTATATTTTTTTAAATCTTATACATTATAGCATATTTTTCGAAAAAAAATAAATTATAATATAAATATAGACTATATATTTTTTTTGATGTATACTTTACGATATAGTTGTTTTTAAAGGAGAAGATTTTTTATGAGTATGACTGAAAAAGAGATTGACCTTCAGATGAAAAAAGCATTGGAAAAGGTTCCCTTTGAAATAAAAAAAATTAAATTTGTACTAGCTTTATTAAAGTTTAGTAAAAAAATTAAAAAAATTTTTAAATTTTAGGAGGAAGATATGACAGAAGAGTTAATGAAAAAAATAGATAGAATAAATGAGGAGTTTGAAAAAAGAGATTTCTTTATAAAGGAGGATATCTTAGAACTTTTTGAACAGAGAGAGGATTTAAGAGAGAAATTAGATGCTATAAAGTTTAAAAAGATTGAGTTCTTTACAGTGGAAGATGAAAACTGCGTTGGATTCACTTTAGATGACGTTCAGGTCAACTTCTTTATAGAGTTTGGTGAAGATGAAGAGGGAGAGTGGTATGAGGCCACTGCTGAGATAATCTCTTTCTAAAATTACAAAAATAAAAAACCAAGGATTAATTTTCCTTGGTTTTTTTTATATTGTTCATTGCAACTAAAAACTGCTCCATTGTTATACCATATCTATTCAGTTTAGATAGAAGTTGTTTTGCATTTGAATAACCTATTCTTAACTCTGCTCCAAGCTTTTCTCTCAGTTCTTTAGACTCTACCGCTCCTGAAAGCTTATAATCTATTAAGATATCCATTGTAAAAATGGCTTCTGACTCTTGTACAACCTCACATTTAGCATTTTCTAAGGCTTTTATTATAGCTTCTGGAGTTGCATTTTCAACGCCGATATCCCCATCTTTTGAACCCTCTTTTCTGCTTATATACGCTTGTTTAGCCTCTGGAAAGAATTTTAAAATATATTTTCTAAGTTCCTCTCCAACAAAATCTGGATCAGTTAAAACTATTATCCCTTTATTCTCATAGGCAACTCTCAATTTTTCTATATTTCCTTTTTTTCTAATGGCAAATCCATTAGTTTGTATAATTTCAGCATCTACTGCTGCTTTTACTGCTGATATATCATCTCTTCCTTCAACGACGATAACCTCTTTAATTGTTTTTTTCATAACTTTATATCCTCTCAAACTTTACATATAAATTTTATACTTAATTGTAACATTTTTTTATATGTAATACTATTTTTTTATTTTTAAATGATTATAGGACTTTGTACTTGTGATTAAATTATTTAATTATAGGTTGACACAACTTCTATTTATATGCTAAAATGTTCCAAAAGTAAATATATTCATTCGTATAAGTTGCAAATATGGTGCAGCGTCTCTACAACTAACCGTAAATTAGTTTCTATGAAAAAGATAAAAGGGATTAGTCTACCTTCTGTTTTTTTATAGAGTGTGATTGTCTCTTTTTTTATTATATTTTGGAGGTTTTTATGAAGAAAAATAGCATCATTATTCTTGACTTTGGTTCTCAGTATAACCAGTTAATAGCAAGAAGAGTAAGAGAAATGGGAGTTTATGCTGAGGTTGTTCCTTATTTTGAACCATTAGAGGATATTTTAGCTAGAGAGCCTAAAGGTATTATCCTTTCTGGTGGACCTGCTTCAGTTTATTTAGATGGATCACCTACAATTGATAAAGCATTATATGAGCAAGGAATCCCTGTTTTAGGAATCTGCTATGGAATGCAATTAACTTCTCAACTATTAGGTGGAAATGTTGAAAGAGCTGATAAGCAGGAGTTTGGAAAAGCTGAGCTTATTATTGATGATTTAGAAAGTCCATTATTCAAAGATGTTCCTAACTTAAATCAAGTTTGGATGAGTCATGGAGACCACGTAACAATATTACCAGAAGGGTTTAAGCAAATCGCTCATACAGATTCTTGTATAGCTGCTTCTGCAAATGTTGAAAAAAATATCTACTGTATCCAATACCACGCTGAGGTTACTCACTCTGAGTATGGAACAAAGATGTTAGAAAACTTCGTATTCGGAGTTGCTAAATGTGAGAAAAACTGGTCAATGGGTAACTACATTGAAGAAACAGTTAAATCTATAAAGAAAACTGTAGGAGATAAGAAAGTTTTACTTGGACTTTCTGGAGGAGTTGACTCTTCTGTTGCTGCTGCATTAATACATAAGGCGATTGGAGACCAACTGATCTGTATTTTCGTTGACACTGGGCTTCTTAGAAAAGATGAAGCTAAAAACGTAATGGAAATCTATGGACAAAACTTCCATATGAACATTAAATGTGTTGACGCTGAAGAGAGATTCTTAAGCAAATTAGCTGGAGTTACTGACCCTGAAGCTAAGAGAAAAATAATTGGAAAAGAGTTCGTTGAAGTATTTAACGATGAGGCATCTAAATTAACTGATGTTAAGTTCCTTGCTCAAGGAACAATCTATCCAGACGTAATAGAGTCTCAATCTGTAAAAGGACCTTCTGCTACAATTAAGTCTCACCACAATGTTGGAGGACTTCCTGAGGATATGCAATTTGAATTACTAGAGCCTTTAAGAGAGCTATTCAAAGATGAGGTTAGAGCTGTTGGTAGAGAGTTAGGAATCCCTGCTCACATGGTTGACAGACACCCATTCCCAGGCCCAGGACTTGGAATCAGAATCTTAGGAGAGGTTTCAAAAGAGAAAGCTGATATCTTAAGAGAAGCTGACGATATCTTTATTCAAGAGTTAAGAGCTGCTGATTTATATAAAGAGGTTAGCCAAGCTTTCGTTGTACTTTTACCTGTTAAATCAGTTGGAGTTATGGGAGACGAAAGAACTTATGAGTACACTGCTGTTTTAAGATCAGCTAACACTATAGACTTTATGACTGCTACATGGTCTAGATTACCATATGAGTTCTTAGATAAAGTTTCTAATAGAATCATTAATGAGGTTAAGGGAATCAACAGATTAACTTATGATATCTCATCTAAACCACCTGCAACTATTGAGTGGGAATAATAATTAAACATATAAAACACCTTGATTACCAATGGTTTTCAAGGTGTTTTTTTCATAGGTGCACCCATAATGCACCTTTTTATATTTTTAAATTTTAACAACTAAAAAATTTTATAAATTTTAAAACTTTTCTATAAAACCTGTGGTCTAAATGTTATAATAAGTGTTAAAAGTAATAGATAATTTAATCCCCCCAGACAAGAACCTCTTCCCCCCCAGAGGTTCTTGTTATTTTTTGT
>NZ_DBGBQB010000330.1:0-2578 GCF_048470075.1 Cetobacterium sp.
TTATATTTGATGATGGGAATATATGTGAAATAGATAGTGAAAAAGATTCTTTTGTATATAAAGGAATAGAATTTACAATGGAGTCCGATGTTGAGAAAGATTTGTGTTATAAATTTAATGAAAGATATACTGATATTACATTCTCTTAGAGAATAAGTTTTAAAATAAAGAAGATATATGATATAATAATGGATAAATTATAATTATAAGGAGAATAAATTAATGAAAAATAAACCTAAAGTTCTTTCATTTTTTTCTGGTGCGATGGGACTTGATTTAGGGATTGAACAAGCTGGCTTTGAAATAAAAGTATGTCTTGAATTAGATAAAAAAGCTTGTCAAACAATTAGATTAAACAAACCAGATGTAGTCTTGCTAGAAAAAGATATTTGTCTCGTTACATCAGAAGAAATTCTAGAAGCAGGGAAACTAAAAAAAGACGATGTTGATTTAATAATAGGTGGGCCACCATGTCAAAGTTTTTCAACAGCAGGAAAAAGACAAGCTTTTAATGACTTGAGAGGCAATGCATTATTACATTATATAAGAATTATTGAAGAAATTAAACCAAAGTATTTTGTCTTAGAAAATGTTAAAGGAATTCTATCAGCAGCCTTGAAACACAGACCTTTGAATCAAAGAGGTAAGGATTTTCCAGAATTAACAGAAGAAGAAAAACCAGGTTCAATTTTAAAATATATATTAAATAAATTTAAAGAAATTGGATATGAAGTTGATTTTAACTTATTAAATAGTGCAGACTATGGGATTCCTCAAAAAAGAGAAAGAGTTATTTTTATTGGAAGTAGAGATGGATACAAAATAGAAATTCCGAAACCTACTCATACCAATAAAAATATAGATGGACTTTTACCGTGGGTAACTATTGAAAATATTATAAAAGAGCTAGAAAACATAGAGCATACTTACGTTAAATATAATGAAGAAAAACTCAGTTATATGAAATTGATTCCTAAAGGCGGAGGGTATTGGAAGGATTTACCTTTAGAGCTTCAAAAAAAAGCTTTGGGTGGTGCTTTTAACTCAACAGGTGGAAGAGTTGGTTTCTTTAGAAGAGTTTATATAGACAGACCAAGTCCTACATTGTTAACTTCACCAAATCAAAAGTCAACTAATTTGGGACATCCTTATGAGGATAGGCCATTAAGTATTCAAGAATATCAAAAAATACAACAGTTTCCAGAAGGGTGGAAATTTAGTGGAAGTATTATGGATATTTATAAACAAATAGGGAATGCTGTTCCAGTTGGATTATCTCATATAATAGGAACTGCAATAATGGAACATATAAAAGATTTGAAAAAACTAGGAGGATTAAATGAATAATTCTGATAAAAACTTACTTGTTATAGAAAAAGCTTTAAGTCAATTTTATCAAAGAAGAATTGAAAAATTATCTGAAAATGATATATTTAGAATTCTAAAAAGAAAAAATCCATATTTATACAGAGCATTTGGTACAAATGATGGGTACAATTTTGTAAGAGATTTATTAATGGATACTCAAACATCATCAGATGAAACATTATTTGGAGATTTTTTTGAAGAAGTGGCAATCAATATTACACCAAATGGTAGAAAATCTTCTACAGATAGTATTGATTTGGAAGTTTGGTCTGAAGATATGAAATCTGTTAAGCTTTATGCTGTAAAGTCAGGGCCAAATGTTTTTAATGCTATGAGTAAGAAAAGACAAAATGATGCTTTTCAAGAAAGCCAAAAAAGATTAAAAGGAATTGCAGTAACTCCAATAGTTGGATATTCTTACGGTAAAAGAAAAACAACTAAAGAGAATAAAAATGTTTTTGAAGAAGTAGCTGGACAATTATTTTGGAAAGAGTTAACAGGAGATGAAAATTTCTATATAAAATTAATTGATTATATAGGAATGGTTGCAGACGAACATAAAGAAAGTTTTAAAAGTGAATGGGACAAATGCTTAAATAAGCTTTTTAAAAAATTTATGGACGTCTTCGGTAATGAAGACGGGAGTCTAAATTGGGAAGAGATTTTAAAATTTAATTCTAGCTCTGAAAATTCGACAGTAATTAATAAAAAAATAAAAATGGCTAGGGAAGGTAAAATATAGAAAATACTCTTAAATAGATTATTTGGGGGTGATAAAAGTGAAAATAAAATTAGAAAGTATTTTGAAGGTATTCTACGCTTTAGACTCAATATCATTAGCTATATATGTATATTGTCTAAAAGATAATTTATATCCAAATTGGTTAAAAGAGTTTGCAGTAAATAACTTTAATATAAAACTCTTAAAAATTTTACAAGAATATAAAATTATTTGTTTGGGAATAGTTTATTTGGGTTGTTTGGTACTCTTTTCGTTAGCATTATTATTAGCTACATGGGCAAGTGGAAGTAAGTATGACATAAAAGAAGGTAGTATAACAGAGATAGAATATGCAAATGAAAGTTTTTTGCCAAGTTATTTAGGATATTTTTTCGTTGCATTGAGTATTTCAAATAATCAACTTTTTATAGTTTTATTTTTTATAATTTTTATTTTTACATATAAATCAAAGCTTGCACACTTTAATCC
>NZ_DBGBQB010000331.1:0-13073 GCF_048470075.1 Cetobacterium sp.
ATATACTTTATTATACTATTTTATAAACTTTGCATCTCCATAAGTTCCATGGTCATATTTTGTTATTCCATCGGCACTCAATATCTGAAGTTTAAGCTCCTTAACACCTTTTAAATCAATATCAATAAATTTAGCCCTATCAGAACTTTTCATGATACCACTGTTAAAAACCTCTTTTCCATCTGCAAAAACTTTAAATTCAGCTGTTCCTCTATAACCCAAAACCTCCCTATCCAGTCCAACATAACTTTGGAATTTTTTAAACCCTTTTTCAGTTATATCAATAGTTATATCATTTTCAGATAATCCATTTACACCTTTTTCAAACTTTATCACCTCTCCATTTTCAAGTCTTAAAGTCAATGGATTTTCAGCTATTGTTTTATCCTTCGCCATTTTATTACTATTTTTTATATCTAAATCAGATAGATATACAACGTTATCTGCAACTTGCTCAATAGATCTTTTAGCTTCAAAATAGTTCTTAGAATCTAATGCCAAATTTTTATCTCTTTTTTCCATTGCATCTATACCACTATTTTTTCCCATAATTTTAAATGTATATCTTTGAACTTCACCTGATTTTAATTGATATTGGTCATGAGGTCTAGCTCCCCATGAGTTATCTCCACCAACACCCATCTGTTTTCCAATAACTCTTAAAACTACATTTTTATTTTTTGTTAACTCAAAAGGGTGTCTCTTTCCACTTGATAACTCCTCTGGAGTATAGTAAAGAGTATTAAATTCCAGACTTTCTCTCTCAGGAATAGATGTAATAAGTACTCCCTCTCCATTGTTATCTGTAACTTCAACCCATCTAATATCACCTCTATTTCCAGTTTCAGATGGATTTATATACGGTATAAAGAAGTTTTCTACATCTTCCTCATACACTCCAATATCGTATCCAGTTTTTCTATCAATATAGTTTTCCTCAGGTCCTCTTCCATACCACTTCACTCTATTGCTTTTAGGGCTTAACTCCGTTATCATACTAAACTCTGGTATTTCAGGTAAAGTTTTTGGTGAGTACAATGATGAATCCACTAAAATCTCTCCATTTCCATCAATAAGATATGTAACATAAAGTTGTGATGCCTCTTTTGTAGGAATCTCTATCTCTAAGTCCACCTTTATTACTCTATCCTTTAAGTTTTCAACTCTATAGTTTAAAACTTTACTATTTTTACCTGCATATCTCCATGTATCCAATCTTTTTAAAGCACCATTTCCTCTGTCATTATCATTTGGAGCTCTCCAAAAATTAAATTCAAGAGGTGTTTCTAAAAGTTTTTTTCCATTGTTTTCAAAAGCATTTATTCCACCTTTTTTTAGATCAATCTCCACCTTAAAGTTATTGCCTAAAATATCTAAAACACCATTTTTTTCTGTATATTTCAGTGGTTTAATATCCTTTAAATCTATCTTTTCACTTTTAGGAGTCTCTCCCACTTGGAACTGTTCACTTGCTACAATATACCCTTTTTTTGCCCACGGTTTATCATCTTTCAATGAGAAGTTTATATTGATAAAATACTCTTTTTTAGGGTCAAGTTTTAAATCAGCCAGTGGAATATCAATATCTTTTTTTGCACCTGGCAATAGATCTACTTCAAATTGTCCACTTTTTATTATTTTTCCATTTTCAATAATATCCCAATTTCCATTGTAATCCTTTAAATTTGTAAACATATACTTATTTTCTAAAGATATCTTTCCTTTAGCTAAATCAGACTTTTTAATCCCTATATTCTGGAACACTTTTTTTACTTCAACCAATTCAGGTTGAACTGTTCTATCAGCAAATATAAGTCCATTGGCAGAGAAGTTTTTATCTGTGAAATCCTCATCTCCCCAATCTCCACCATATGCGAAATATCTCTTACCAGTTTTTGAATCCACTGTTTCAATAGCTTGATCTACCCAATCCCAAATATATCCACCGTGAAATATCTCATCACTTTCCATAACATCCCAATAATCTTGCAGATTTCCAATACTATTTCCCATACCGTGTGCAAATTCACATTGCAAGTATGGTTTTGTATTATCATCATAGACTAGGTATGCTTTCATCTCTTCAATCGATCTATACATTCTACTATATGTATCAGTTATATCTCTTTGTGGTTCATAGTGTGTAAGTCTTGTAGGATCCTTCTCTTTTAGGTATTTTGCAGCTATTTCAAAATTTTTCCCAGTTGAAGATTCATTTCCTATTGACCACATTATTATAGATGGTTCATTTTTACTACGCTCTACCATGGCCTCCTCTCTATCAATAACAGCTGGCGTCCACTCAACTCTATCCTGAGGAATCTCATCAAGTCTTCCATGTGTCTCTAAATTAGCTTCATCCATAACATAAAGACCATATTCATCACATAGATCATACCATTTAGGATCATTTGGATAGTGAGATGATCTAACAGTATTTATATTATTTTGTTTCATAAGCTCAATGTCTTTACGCATTACATCTTCACTTACCACTCTCCCCTTATCTCCTGTAAACTCATGTCTATTCACACCTCTTAACATAAGTTTTTTTCCATTGACCATTACTTATTATCTTTTATCTCAACCTTTCTAAATCCAATTCTATTACTTACAGTCTCTATTATATTGCCTTTTGGATTTTTTAAAGCTAAAACTAGAGTATATAGATTTGGATTTTCAGAACTCCATTTTTTTGGGTCTATAAACTTTTCATTGAAACTTATAATCTGTTTTGCATCCTCTCCATTTACCTCAACAGATTTTTCAAATGTTTTAATCTCTTTCTTCTCACTGTCATATACTTTTCCCATAACTGTATATTTTCCTGAAGTGAATCCAGATTTTGTAGATACCTCCACTTTTATATTTAAATCTGCGTTTTTATACTCTTTATCTAAATCTGTTACAACTGTATAGTCTCTTATATATGTCTTTGGAGTTGAATATAAAAATACATCTCTAAAAATTCCACTCAATTTAATCATATCTTGAGATTCTAACCAGCTTCCATCACTCCATCTATACACTTTAACTGCAACCTCATTACTTCCCTCTTTTAAAAACTTTGTTATATCGAAGTCATGCCCTGTAAATGAGTCTTCACTATAACCTACATACTCACCATTTACATATACATAATAAGCTGATTCCACACCTTGGAAAGATATATATACCTCTCTTCCATCCCAATTTTTGTCAATATTAAACTCTCTTTTATAATATCCAATTGGATTGTAATCTTTAGGTGTATCAGGATGATTTATAGGTGTTTTTTGATATTCCCAAGGATAGGCAGTGTCATTGTATCTAATCTGATCATATCCATGTAATTGCCAACTTGATGGAACAGGTAAAGTTTTCCAATCTTTTGTATCATAGGAAGTTTTATAGAAATCTTTTAAATCTTGATCTGGATGATCCACCAATTTAAACTTCCAATCTCCATTTAAACTTTTAAAATTTTTAGAATTTTCAAAATCAGCATAGTTTGGATTGTTTAAAGCCTCCTCAACAGTGTTAAAAGACATCTTTGTAACATGTGGTCTCTCTCTATTATCTCCAAAAATTTCAGGATTATTTGTCCAAAAAGGATTGTCTTTAGAGTAACTTCCTGGATTTATGCCCTCATGTCCCTTTGCATGATTAGAACCATCCAAATTGTCAGAATAGCATAGAGTTGTTAGAACTGAACTTAACACTAGCATCATTTTTAATGTATTCATTTTTATGAACCCCCTCAAATTTTAGTCCATACTTTATTACTTTATAAATGGGATTTTGTAAAGAGTATTTATATAAAAAAATAGAACTAATTTCACCTTAGTAAAATTAGTTCTTAATTTTTTCATTTTTTTGCTTTATTTTTATAGAAATATTTTTTGACCAATCTTATAATCCTATTTAACAACACCTTTTTTTAAAATCACATTAGCGTATATAGCTGTTTCTCCTGTGGCTATAATTGCATAAGCCTTTTTAGCTCTTTCATAAAATTCAAATCGCTCCATCTCTAAAACTTTACCTTTAAAATCATTTTTTTCCAATACACTCTCATACTCTTTCCAAATTTTTGGCTTCCCCCTATATTCATCTCCTGTTTTCATCAATATTACAGGGGTATCCACATACTCATCCAAAGGAAATAACTCTAAAATAGATTTTAAAACATCTGTTACTCCACTGGCATCATATCTTATTATATTTTTATTTATTCCAGCAGATGGAAAATTCCCATCTGCTATAACTATTTCATCACTGTGTCCCATTTCACAAATAACTTTTAAAAGTTCTGGAGATATATTTTTAGGTATATTTTTTAGCATATTATACTCTCCCTATCCCCTGATTTTTCCATAGATAGGACCAAAATTTTTACAAGCTCTATAGTCTGCACCCTCTTTATCCACTGTACCAAATGATGACCAAACTTTTGGTCTAAATATCTTTTCATCAGATACATTGTGCATGGTAACAGGAATTCTTAACATAGATGCCAATGTTATAAACTTATCTCCCACATGTCCATATGAGATTGCTCCATGATTTGCTCCCCATGTATCCATAACAGTATGAACGTCTGTAAATGCCCCTTTACCAGTTAAGTTAGGAGCAAACCATGTTGTTGGCCATGTAAAATTTGTTCTTCTATCTAGAATATCGTGAATCTCTTTGGGTATATCAACAGCATATCCTTCAGCTATCTGTAAAACAGGTCCCAACCCTTTTATCAGGTTTATTCTTGTCATTGTTATAGGCATCTCACCCTTAGTTAAAAACTGTGACGAGTAACCTCCCCCTCTAAAATATCCTAAATCAGCTTCACACCATTTTGTGGAGTCTAAACATTTTTTTACTTCCTCCTCTGTTATCTCCCAAAATGGTTTCATAACTCTATTTCCCTCTCTGTCAACTTGTTCTCCTGTACCATCTAGAGATGAGGAACCAGAGTTTATAAGATGTATCAATCCATTTTTAGCTTTTCCCTCCAACTCTTTTCCAGTGACCCTCTTTATAGCTTCTGGAGACCAAAATGTTCTAACATCTGAGAATATCTGAGCTCTACCAGTTAAAAGATGTCCAAATAACATGGCTACACCGTTTAAAGAGTCATTTTCTGTTGCCACTATAAACGCCTCTCTTATTCCATTCCAATCAAAAGATGAGTTTAATATTGCCTCTGAAAAATCTCCATTTGGCATATAGTCAGTCCATTGTCTTTGTCCTTGGAATCCTGCAGCTATTGCATTATGCCCCTCGGACTCTTCCAAGTAACCTCTCTCTTTTAATCTCTCATTTCCAATCATGAGATCTCTCATTATAATTGTCATTTTCACAACAATCTCCCAATCCTTATCTTTCTCATCTCTAGTTTTTTGAATATATGTATTATTACAATCTTCCCCCTCTTTACAGTGAAGTTTTGTCCATTCCATAGCTTTTTTAAACTCTTCAGTATCATAGATATCCTCATCTAATCTTCTTTTTAATTCAATCATATCAACATATTCATTTCTCATACCTAGATAATCAGAGAAAAAATCAGGATTTACTATAGACCCTGCAATTCCCATAGAAACACTACCTATAGATAGATATGATTTACCTTTCATCAGAGCAACTGCAAGTCCAGATTCAACAAATTTTAAAATCTTTTCTTTTACATCCTCAGGAATCTCCTTATCAGTTCCATCCTGTACATGTTTTCCATATATAGAGAACACAGGGTCTCCAACCTGTGCGTGTCCCGCTGATGCCGCCGCTAAGTAAACTGCTCCAGGTCTCTCAGTTCCATTGAATCCCCATATAGCTTTTGGTATATTAGGGGTACAATCTATAGTCTCTGTACCATAACACCAACATGGTGTTACAGTTAGGGAAACACCTACATTGTTATCTTTAAATTTTTGTTCACATCTAGCAGCTTCTGGAACTCTCCCAATTGTTTCCTCAAAAACGTAACACTCTACTGGCTCACCACTAGGATATTTGAGATTCTCTTCAATAAACTTAGCAACCATTTTTGCCATATCCATAGCCTGACCTTCTAAGGACTCTCTTACACCTCTTCTTCTTCCATCTATAGTAGCTCTTATTCCAATTTTTGGTAATTTCCCATTTAATCTATACATAAACTTTCATCTCCTCATTATCTTTTGTAAACTCTTGTATATATTTCAACTATATCTTGAATGTTAGCATCTTTAGGGTTTCCTCCCGCACAGACATCCTCATGAGCTTGTTTAGACAGTTTTTCAATATCTTCCATTTTAAAGCTAGTTTCACTTAATCTAGGGATATTTACTTTCTCAGATAGTTCTCTAACTGCTAAAACTGATTCCATAGCTGCCTCTTCAACTGTTTTATTAGTTATATCTCTTCCCAGAACCTTAGCTATATTTGCAAACTTTTTGTAGTTTGAATCCAAGTTATACTCCATGACGTCAGCCAATAAAATCGCATTGGCCACTCCATGAGGAATATCATACTCTGACCCAAGTTGGTGAGCTAAAGAGTGAACTATCCCTAGTCCACAATTTGAAAATGATAATCCCGCTATATATGAACCCCATGCCATCTTTGATCTAGCTTCTAAATTGTCACCATTTTTTACAGCCTCCTCCAAAGATTCTCCTATTAACTTTATCGCTTCCAACGCTAAAGTATCACTTAATTCATAGGCCCCTTTTGTCACATAGGCCTCTATTGCGTGAGTTAAAGCATCCATACCTGTAGCTGCAGTCAATGGTGTTGGTTTTTTTAACATCAACTCAGGGTCATTAACCGCAATTGTTGCCAAAGAGTTTGGATCGACCATAACCATTTTTATTTTTCTATTTTCATCTGTTATAACATAGTTTATTGTAACCTCTGAAGCTGTACCAGCTGTTGTATTTATTGCAACTATTGGAACCGATCTATTTTTAGATTTAAAGACACCTTCATAATCTACAATATCTCCTCCATTTGTAACCAATATACCAATAGCTTTTGCAGTATCTTGTGGTGATCCCCCTCCCACAGAGATAATATATCTACAATCATTTTTTTTATATGCCTCTAACCCATCATTGACATTTTTTATTGTTGGATTTTGATTTACATCACTGTATATAACATAATCTAAACTCTCATTTTTTAACTCTTGCACTACTTTTTCAACTACCCCATTTTCACTTAAAACTTTATCTGTCACAATTAATGCTCTTCCTAAATTCATTTTTTTTATCTCATTTTCCGCTTCTTTTAGCGCTCCTGGACCTAAAATATTTACAGATGGCCAATATATCTTTCTCATTGCTAACATTATTATTCCCCCTTAAACTATTTTTTAAATGGATTTAATATCTTTTGAATATTCTCATCATTTACATTGTCCTTTGTTACTAAAACTGAACCTGTATCCACTCTTTTTTCAACTGGTTGATTATTTAATACCTTTACTGCTGCCTCTACAGTATCATAACCAATCATATAAGGGTTTTGAGTCACTAGCCCCTTCATAACTCCACTGTTTATATATTTTATTTCATCCTCTGAGCTATCAAAACCTACCAACACCACTTTATCTTTAGCTTTTTTCTCCTCAATAGCTCTTGCAGCACCTACTGCTGCCCCTTCATTAGTTCCAAAAACCCCTTTTAAATCTGGATTAGCAAGTAAAATATCCTGCGTTATTGCCAAAGCCTTTGATTTATCTCCATCACTAAATTGTGTATTTAATATCACTATATCTGGATATTTTTTCATCTCCTCTCTAAACCCTTTCTCCCTTTCAATAGCTGTAGATGTTCCAGCATTATGGGCAACTATTGCAACTTTTCCTTTGTAGTCTATCTGTTTGGCTAAGAAATCTGCCGCTTTTGCTGCTGCTGCCATATTATCAGTTGCAACAAAACTTTTCTCCAATCCCCCTCTCACATTTGAATCGAATGTTACTATCTCAATTCCTGCATCATTTGCTTTTTTAGCCACTGGGTATAAAGCATTTGCATCTAAAGCTGCTAAGGCTATTATATCCACCTTTTTATTTATTCCATTCTCTACCATTCCCACTTGTTTTCCTACTTCGCTCTCTTTTTCTGGACCAATAAAATTAACTTCCACTCCATACTTTTTAGCTGCATCTTTTGCCCCAAGTTCAACTGTTTTCCAAAATTCATGCTGATATCCCTTACTGACCATCTCAATTGTTTTTCCAAATGATGTTACAGCCACTCCTAAAACTAATGTTGCTAACATAAACTTCCTCAAATTACTTTTTAACATAAATACCCTCCTCTATCTCTTTCTTTTTTGGTCTAAATAAACAGCTAACAATAATACAACTCCCACTACAAACTGTTGCCAAAATCCAGAAACATTCATCATATTTAGTCCATTTCTCAAGGTACTCATAATAAAGGCACCTATTATTGTTCCTATTATGTTTCCTTTTCCTCCACTTAAACTTGCTCCACCTATAACAACTGCTGCTACTGCATCCAACTCATATCCCGCTCCCTCTGTTGGTTGAGCAGATATAAGTCTTGAGGCTAAAATTATTCCAGATATACCAGACAAAAATCCACAGAATCCATAGACCATCAATTTAACTTTTACTATATTCACTCCAGATAAACGAGCTGCTTCCTCATTACTTCCTATTGCATAGATATCTTTTCCCAAAACTGTTCTTCTTAAAATAAAGTTGAATATCAAACCTAAAGATATAAAGTATATAACTGGATTTGGAATACCAAATACACTTCCACCAGATAAATAAACAAAGCTATCATCAAAACTGGAGATAGGCATTCCATTTGTCAGTGCTAAAGTAAGTCCTCTTAAAACCATCATCATTCCCAATGTAGCTATAAAAGGTGGTAGATTAGCTTTTGAAATTAAGCCCCCATTCACAATACCCACAGCCGCTCCAATAAAAACTCCTAAGATTAGAGCTGGAACTAAAGGAAGTCCTCTTTCAACTAAAAGTCCCGCCGTTACACCAGAAAAAGCTACAATTGAACCCACTGATAAATCTATTCCTCCCGTTATAATTACCACGGTTTGACCTATGGCAATAATTCCTATAACTGAGGTTTGTAAAGCTATTGTTAGCAGATTAGTTGTTGTAAAAAAGTATTCTGAAAAAATCGAAAAGAAAATCATCATAATTATTAAACTGCTCAAAGCAGCTAATTTCTCAAAAGTTTTTTTTAAATCAAAAGTATTCTTTTTCTCTTTCACTAGTATGGCTTCCATTACATCCTCCTTACTTTTTTTCCAATGTAGCATAATACATAATTTTTTCCTGATTCAACTCCTCAACAGGAACTATCCCTGTAACACTTCCCTCTCTCATAATGACCACTCTATCACTCATGCCTAAAATTTCTGGTAGTTCTGAAGATATCATTATAATGGACATCCCATTGGCAACTAGGTTATTCATTAAGTTATAGACCTCTCTTTTAGCTCCTACATCAATCCCTCTTGTTGGTTCATCTATTAAAAGTATCTTTTTATCTTCGCAAAGCCATCTTGCTATGATTACCTTTTGTTGATTTCCACCAGACAGGTTTTTTATCTCCTGCTTTAAATTAGGAGTTTTTATATTCATAGATTTTATAAAACTATTACATAGATCTTTAGATTTATTAAAATCACATATTTTTAAACTATTTGAATATGAGTTTGGACTGGATATCATTATATTATCCTCTACAGACAGATTTAAAAGAAGTCCATCTCTTTTTCTATCCTCTGTCAAATAAGCTATTCCCTTTCTTATAGCATCAATTGGGGTTTTCAAATTTAAAACCTCTTTTTCTAGTATTATCTCCCCTGAATCTATAGGGTCAGCTCCAAATATTCCTCTGGCAACCTCTGTTCGCCCAGCTCCCATAAGTCCTGCAAGTCCCAGTATCTCCCCTCGTTTCAAATCAAAACTCACATCCTTATATCTCCCTTTTTTAGAGATTTGTCTTATTTGAAGTACTATCTCTCCTATATTTTTTTCTCTCTTTGGAAATTGATTTTCTAAACTTCTTCCTACCATTAAACTTATCATCTCATCCAATGTAGTATCTTTAAAATTTAAGGTTTTAATATATTGCCCATCCCTCATTATTGTCACTTTATCAGCAATGAACTTTAACTCTTCCATTCTATGAGATATGTAGATAATTCCAACACCTCTTTGCTTCAAGTCATATATAACTTTAAATAGATCCTCTATCTCACTCTCAGTTAAAGCCGCAGTTGGTTCATCCATAACCAAAACTTTGCAGTTTACAGAGAGAGCTTTTGCTATCTCAATCATTTGCTGTTGCGCTACACTTAAATTTTCTACTATTTCATTTGGATCAATTTTCAAATTTAATCTGTCCAATATTTTTTTTGTTTCATCATAGAGCTTTTTTTCATCTATTAATCTAAATTTATTTTTAGGTAACCTTGTTACAAATATATTTTCAGACACTCTTAGATGTGGCAATAAATTAAACTCTTGATAGATAATACTTATTCCATATTTTTCAGCCTCTTTTGGACTTTTTACCTCAATAGGCTTACCTTCTAAAAATATCTCACCTTTATCCCGTGAATATACCCCTGTTAAAATTTTCATCAGTGTTGACTTCCCCGCACCATTTTCTCCTAAAATAACATTTACTTTTCCCTTTTCTAACTCTAGGTAGGCTCCTTGAAGTGCTTTTACACCAGGAAAGCTTTTTTCAATATCTTTCATCAGCAATAATCTGTTTTCCAAAGCATCCTCCTTTTACTTAGATTTTATTATTTTTCTAGCTTCATCTATACTCTCTATTTTACTTAAAGTCATCAATTGGACTAAGGCATTTCCTGTCACTGAAGCTTCAACTGGTCCCAATTCAATCGGTAAATTTAGGTATTCTCTTATTGTTTTTATCAAAAATCTGTCTTGATTGCCCCCACCTAAAAGAACTATATTTTCAATTTTTTGTTGACTCAGCTTTTCAATTAAATCTAAAGATTCTTTATATCTATTTCCTAAACTATTATAAGCAATTTTTAAAATATCTTTTTTTTCCTTCACACCTATACTATATTTTTTAAGGTAACTATCAATTATAAGTTTTTCCATACTATAAGGTGTTAAAAACTCTTCAGTTATATCAATCTCTCCACCTATCTCAGATTGATTAGCCATTTTTTCAAAATCTTTAAAATCTATGTTTTCTCCAGACTCTTTCCACTCTGTCTTAAGTTTTTGTAAAATCCATGTCCCAATTATCATGGCCATAAACCTTATCTTCTTGTTTAAAGACCCCTCATTTACCAACCCTTTTTCACGTCCAATAGTATTAATTATTGCCTGTTCATTTTCAATTCCTAGCAATGACCATGTTCCATTTATTAAATATGCGCTATTTTTTTCTAATGGAGCTCCTATTACTGCGCATGCTGAATCATGTCCCGCTATTAGGCAAACATCGATTTTTTTATCAATGTTTAACTCTTTCATCACTTCATTTTTTAAAGGGTATACGGTCTTTCCTGGATAACTAATCTCCCCTTTTATTTCAGAAGGCATATCCAATTTATCAAATATAGTATTGGACCACTTTTTATTTTTAGCATCTACCAATCCCGATGTTGATGCTATTGTATACTCCCATATTTTTTCTCCAGTTAAGCTGTAGTATATTAGATTTGGAATAAACAAAAACTCTTTGGCACCCTTTGATAGTAGTTTTTCATAGTTTATGTCATAGTAGAGTTGATATATGGTGTTAAAATTAAAATAAGCATTCCCGCAAATTTCATAGTGCTCTTTTGAAGATATTCTTTTATGAACCTCCTCTATAACCTTTTCTGGTATCTCTGTTCTATATGATCTTGGATTTCGTAATAATTTTCCATTTTTATCGATCCAACCATAGTCACATCCCCAAGTGTCAATCCCAATGGATTCAATATTCTCATCCTCTTCTAAAGCTTTTTTTATCCCTAACTTTATCTCTCTCATAATATGATTAAAATCCCAATAGATTTTTTCATTTTCCTTTAAAGTATCTGTTGAAAATCTGTGAATCTCTTTTAACTCTAACCTATTTTGCTTATATTTAGCAATTATGGCTCTTCCACTTGATGCTCCTAAATCAAAACATAAAACAGACCCCATATCTCCTCCCCTACTTTATCTTTTTACCATAGTTTTTAAATCTCTCTACCATATTAAAGATCTCTTCATCTTCCACAATAACAGGTTCTCCTATTGCTGATGACAATAGATATAGGTTTGAAATATATTCAACTTGTGCTAAAACATTGTAAGCTATTTCAATACTTTCTCCCACCGTTGTTATTCCATGATTAGCCAGTAGACAAGCTCTTGAGTTTTTCATAGTATTAAAGCAATTTTCTGCTAGCTCTTTTGTCCCATAACTTGCGTATTCTGCACATCTCACTTCCTTATCTCCAGTAACTGCCATCATATAGTCTATAGCTGGGAGAGTTCTTCTTAAACAGGCTATAGCTGTTGAGTATTTAGTATGTCCATGTATCACTGCATTTATCTCTTTTCTTTTTCTATAAAACATAAGATGCATTTCCAATTCGCTACTTGGATTTTTTCCCTCTATTAAGTTTCCATCTAAATCAACAACTGATATGTCTTCAGGTTTTAAAATAGAGTATGGAATCCCTGTTGGTGATATTGCAACTAAATTTTCCTCTCTATCATAGATACTTATATTTCCTGCAGTTCCATTTGTAAGTTCCTCGCTCAACATTTTCAATGAAATTTCGATAATTTTCTCTCTAACCTCTTTAATTCTCATTCTCTATTTCCTCCCTATTTTTAAACAATATGTACTTTTATAAAGTTTTTTATCTTCTATTAAAGATATATACTTTATTTATTTTTTTAAATCAATAAGAAATTTGACATTTTTTTCGTTTTTTTATGCAAATTTTTGCGTAATTTTTCTATTTTTTTTTAATTTAATATATACTTTTTCTCTATTTCTAGAGTATACTTTAGAAAAATATAAATTTAACTTTTTTGGGGGTTACTTATGAATCTAAAAAAAATTGCTGAAGTTGCAAAT
>NZ_DBGBQB010000332.1:0-1551 GCF_048470075.1 Cetobacterium sp.
GTATGAGCCTATATTAGATTTAGGAACAAGTGTAAGTTTGAAAAATGAATTTAAAGCTAATTATCAAAAAAATAGTTACTTTAAACTATTGATAGATGATCTTATTGACTATAATTTAAACTATGTTTTAAAAAACTATAGACAAATTGGAAAAGAAACGATACAAAAATATAAAGAGTATACAAAATTAGAGGCTTTTTGGTACTTAAATTTAGATTTTAATAATGGCTATCAAGTAAGTGGTTATACAATATTTGAAGATAAAAAAAAGGTGATAATATTTATAACTTTAGATGATTCTTTGCCGTTTATAGCATATGACAATGTATTTTATGACAAACAGCGTTTTTCATGGTTTTCTAAGAACAATAGGTGTATAAGTAGAAATGGGAACCTTACGGGAGAGGGGAAGATAGCCAATAACTACTATACAATAGAGGTGTTTTTAAAGAAAAAATCAGGGGAAAACTTCTTTTATTTAGGAGAGGTTGAAAAAGTTTTAAATGCCAAGGAAACCTTAAGTGTAAAGGGAGAGCCTTTAGTTGAATATGAGCTGAGGTTAAAAGAGGAGATAGAGGATAGTCTCTATGAATATTTTAATTTTGAAAATAAAATTGACAAATAAATTAAACTATACTAGAATGTGCATAGATTGGAAAATGTAATTTTCATCAACTTTTATACTTAAAAGGAGGACAAAAATGTCAAGTTGTAATTCATGCCCATCTCAGGGATCATGTTCAAAGGACTCCACAAGTTGTGGAATTGTGAATAATCCTGCGAATAAAATAAAAAAAGTAATAGGTGTTATGAGTGGAAAAGGTGGAGTTGGAAAATCAACAGTATCTACTCTGCTTGCGAAGCAGTTAGCTAATCAAGGATATAAAGTTGGAATTATGGACGCAGATATAACAGGACCAAGTATACCAAGGCTATTGGGATTAAGTGGAGAGAGAGCTAGAGGTAAAGGGGATGATATCTATCCTGTAATAACTCAAGATGGAATAAAAGTAATGTCTTTAAATTTTTTAGTTGAAAATGAAAATGATCCAGTTTTATGGAGAGGACCAATAGTTGGAAGAGCTGTAAAACAATTCTGGGAAGATGTAATCTGGGGCGAGTTGGATTATTTAGTTATTGATATGCCACCAGGAACTGGAGATGTAGCTTTAACAGTTATGCAATCAATTCCATTAAATGGAGTTGTAATGGTATCAGTGCCACAAGATATGGTCTCTATGATAGTAGCTAAAGCTGTAAAAATGGCAAATCAAATGAATGTTGATATAGTGGGAGTAGTTGAAAATATGAGCTATGTTCTTTGTCCAGGTTGTGAAACAAAAATAAACCTATTCAATGGAGAGAGTACACACAAGTTTCTAAAAGAGAATGGATTAGCTCTTCTAGGAGAGTTACCAATGGTTTCAAGTATATGTAATCTGTCTGTTGAGGGATATGAAAAAAATAGAGATGAAATAAATAGTATTTTTAAACCAATCACTAAAAATATATTAGATAAAATAAGAGTTTAAAAGAGCCCATGGGCTCTTT
>NZ_DBGBQB010000333.1:0-6939 GCF_048470075.1 Cetobacterium sp.
GATTTTAAAAAAGATTCTATAAAAACATTGGATACTCTTTTGGGAGCGGAAAGAGTAACAGTCCCATCAGATTTAACTTTAAGGATAATGTTTTTAATATTTTTCCTAGTAATAATAACATCATATTTCATAATATCACCCACATATATCAGATATAGGTATATTCTATCACAATAGTTTGATTTGCCAAATAAAATAAAGAAAAAACTTTTTTAAATAAGTTAATAAAGTTCTGCAGAAGTTTATACTGGTAATTGATATATTGTTTAAAGTGTGATTAGATATTAGTAATTTAATTTAGATATGTGGGAGGGTTTTATGGAGAATTTACATAATCCAAGAGTTTTTAAAATTAATAGATTAAGTGCACATTCAGATCATAGATATACAGGGCTAGGAATAGAATGGAAAAAATCTTTAAATGGGGTATGGGATTTTTCCTATTGTGATTCACCTAATTGGACAAAAATACAGGTTCCAGGTCATATGGAGTTACAAGGATTTGGAGATCCACAATATGTGAACACAATGTATCCTTGGGATGGGAAAGAGAGTTTAGAGCCTGGAGAAGTACCTAAAGAGTTTAATCCTTTTGGAATCTATAAAAGAAGATTTGATATACCAAAAGATTGGAAAAATAGACCTATATATATATCTTTTCAAGGGGTTGAGTCATCTTTAGAGCTATATTGTAATGGAGAGTTTGTGGGATATAGTGAGGATAGCTTCACACCTAGTGAATTTGATTTAACAAAATACTTAAAAGATAAAGATAATGAAATAGTGGTAAAAGTTTATAAGTGGTGTAGTGGAAGTTGGTTAGAGGATCAAGATTTTTGGAGACTTTCAGGGATTTTTAGAGATGTTTATCTTTATTCAACTCCAGATGTACATATAAAAGATATGTTTATAACCTCTGATTTAACAGGTAATTTTAAAAAAGCTACTTTGAAAAATGTTTTAAAGATTGAAAGTCTGAAAGAGCAAATGGTTGATATCCAAATGGAACTACTTGATGGAGAAGAGATAGTTTTAAAAGTTGAAGAAAATAGCATAAAAGTAGACGGAGCTATAAAGATAGAGTTATCTAAAAAAATTGAAAATCCAAAGTTGTGGAGTGCAGAAAAGCCAAATCTTTATCTGGTGAAGATTACGGTTAAAGATAGTAAAAGTGGTAAGGTGATTGAAGAGTGTTATCAAAAATTTGGATTTAGAAAATTTGAGATATCAGATAAAGTGATGAAAATAAATGGTGAACGTATTGTATTTAAAGGTGTAAATAGACATGAGTTTAACTGTTATAGAGGCAGAGCAATAACAGAGGAGGATATGATTTGGGATATAAAATTTTTAAAAGCTAATAATTTTAATGCTGTAAGAACTTCACACTATCCAAATCAAACTAGATGGTATGAACTATGTGATGAATATGGGCTATATGTAATTGATGAAGCCAACTTAGAAACACATGGTACTTGGCAAATTTTAGGGCAACCATGTACAGATAAAGTAATTCCAAATAATAATCCTGAGTGGTTAGAAAATATAATTGATAGAGCTAAGTCTATGTTTGAGAGAGATAAAAATCATGCTTCAGTCATAATCTGGTCTTGTGGAAATGAATCTTTTGGGGGAGAGAATCTATTTAAAATGTCTGAATTTTTAAGAAGTTTAGATAGCACAAGAGTTATACACTATGAGGGGATTTTTTGGGATAGAAGATATGATAAAACCTCAGATATGGAGAGTAGAATGTATGCAAAAGTACATGAGATAGAGAAATATTTAAAAGAAACTCCAGAAAAACCATTTATACTATGTGAATATTCTCATGCTATGGGAAATTCAAATGGAGGACTTCATAAATATACAGAGTTAGAAAAGAAGTATCCTATGTATCAGGGAGGATTTATCTGGGATTATATAGATCAGTCTTTAATGAAAAAAGACCCATTTGGTAATGAATATTTAGCTTTTGGTGGGGATTTTGGAGATAGACCAACAGACTATAACTTCTGTGTAAATGGAGTTGTGTATGGGGATAGAAAACCATCTCCAAAGGTTCAAGAGATAAAGCAGTTATTTTCAGATTACAGAATATCTATAGATGAAAAATCTTTTACTATATTTAATGATAGCTTATTTACAAATTGTTCAGAGTATGATACGAGAGTGAAGTTATTAAAAAATGGAGTAAACATATTTGAAGAGGTTTTAGAGTGTAGTGTAAAGCCTTTATCAGAAAAGACATTTAAACTATCTTTACCAAAAGTAAAAGATAGTGGAGAGTATACAATAGAGGTTTCTCTAAATTTAAGAGAGGATAGATTTTATGCTTTAAAAGGACATGAGATTTGTTTTGGACAAAAAATCTATAAAATTGAGAAAAAAGAGAAAAAGAGTTTAAAAGGAAAACCACTTTTTATAGATGGTGGATTTAATTTAGGAATAAAAGCTAAGGATATGGAGTTGATATTTTCAAAAGCGTATGGAGGACTAATCTCCCTAAAATTTGCTGGGAAAGAGTTTGTAGAGGGAGTTGTAATGCCAAACTTCTGGAGAGCTTCAACAGACAATGACAGAGGAAATAAGATGCCATTTAGATATGCTCAATGGAAATTAGCGTCAATGTATGCAAAAATGATCGATGTAAAAAGTGTTGAAAAAGAAAACTCTGTGGAGATAAGAGCAAAATATGAGTTGCCAACAAACCCAATTTCAACTTGTGAATTAATATATGAAGGATTTAGTGATGGAAAGCTAAAGGTTAGCATGGAGTATGATGGAGTTGAAGGACTATCTGAGATGCCACTATTCGGTATGAGTTATAAGATGCCAAAGGAGTATAGTGAAGTGGAATGGTACGGAATGGGACCTGATGAGAACTATATAGATAGAGTTCATGGTGCTAAACTTGGAATCTTTAAAACAGATACTAAGAGTAACATGAGTGAATATGTTATACCACAGGAGTGTGGAAATAGAATAGGTACTAGATGGGCTAAATTAACAAATAAATCTGGATTTGGAATAAAGATATCAGGCGAAGAAACATTTGAATTTAGTGCATTACCATATACTGTAAATGAAATAGAGAGTGCATATCATCACTATGAGTTACCAAAATCACACTGTACAGCATTGAATATAAATAAGATTCAAATGGGAGTGGGAGGAGATGATTCTTGGGGTGCTCCAACACATGATGAATATCTAGTTCCAAGTAATAAAAAATATGTATTTAGTTATACAATAGAGAGTAATATCTAAGCTGAAGCTGGAGGATTTTTCCTCTAGCTTTTCTCTATTTACTTAAAGGTAATATTGCTAAAAAATATAAAGCATGGTATAATAATACGTTAGATTTAATAGAGAATAGGAGAGTAAAATGACTATAGTAGAGTTTAAAAATGTGTCAAAATCATTTTTTTCACAAAATTTATATAAACATGTTGATTTAGAAGTAAATTCTGGAGATAAAATAGCACTTATTGGAAACAATGGTACTGGAAAATCAACTTTAATAAAACTTTTAACAGGTGCTGAGCATCCTGATAGAGGAGTGGTAGTTAGAGAGGAAAATACGGTAATATCTTGTTTTGATCAGTTTGGAAGAGTTGATTTAGATAGCAAGGTTCAAGATCTATTAAATTCACCTTTTGAGAGAGTGATGTCTGTACAGGCTGAATTAGACGCAGTTTCAGGTGAATTTACTGGGGATATGGAAAATGATGAGAAAGTTATGGAAAAGTATTCAAAGTTATCAGATGAGTTTGAAAGTTTAGGAGGATATTCATATCTTCATATTCAATCGGAATTTATAGATACATTTGAATTAAATGATAAATTAGATAAAAAATTTAGAGAGCTAAGTGGTGGTGAAAGACAGTATATAAGGTTAGCTATAACTTTATTTAGTAACTCTGATTTAATAATTTTAGATGAACCACTTTCATTCTTTGACAAAAAGAAAACTGCATGGTTATCAAACTATATCAATGATAGTTTAAAGGCTTTTTTAGTAATATCTCATAATATAGATTTTATAAGAACTTTTGCTACAAAAATCTTTGATATAGATAACAATAAAGTTGGAGTTTATGAGTGTGATTATCCGGCTTATCTAAGAGAAAAGAAGGTTAGAATAGCAGAGGATAAAAAGAAAAATAGAGAGACAGAGGAAACAATAGAAGAGACTCAAGATGCTATTGAGAGAAAATTAAAACTACTTGAAAGATGTAATAATAAACATGCTCATGCTGTAATTTTAAGAAGAATGAGAAAAGAGTTAGAAAGATTACAAAGAGAAAGAATTAAGTTTTCTCCAGAGTACAAGTATAGTTATATAGATGCACCAGAGGATGTTATGATAACTGGAAAAAAAGAGTTTGAAGGACCAATTGTCGTTTTAAAAGATGTGATGAAAGAGTATCCTGATAAAATGTTATACAAGGATGCAAACCTAGTTGTAGATAGAGATACTAAGATATGTATTGTGGGAGAGAATGGTTCAGGAAAATCAACTCTATTAAAAATAATAGCTGGACTGGATAAACCTACTTCAGGAGAGGTATTTATAAATGAAAAAGCAACAATAGCTTTTATAGAGCAAGATACAGTTTTTGAAAATGAAAATATGTATATAAAAGATTACTTAAAAGAGAAAACAGGTCTTTCAGAGGAGTTTATAGAAGCAGCTATTGATAATCTTTATAACAATGAGTTAGAGTTTAGAGATAAGAGAATATTTATGCTATCTGGTGGAGAGAAAAAGAGATTAGAAATATTCACAAATACTCTAATGGAAACAGATCTACTAATAATAGATGAACCATCAACTTACATGGATGATTACTCTAGAACAGCCATAGCAAATATGTTGTTAGATTATCCAGGTGCAGTTATATTAGTGAGCCATGATAAAGTTTTAATGAGAAGAATTGGATTTGTGACATACGATATTCGTGATAAAAGATTTAGAATAAAAAATTAAAAAACTTATTGACAATATATAATAATTGTGATACAATTTTTGTGTCTTGAGGGATTCCTTCAAGACGTTAGCGGGAGTAGCTCAGTTGGTAGAGCGTCAGCCTTCCAAGCTGAATGTCGCGAGTTCGACCCTCGTCTCCCGCTCCAATATATAGTTTAAAAAATGTGTCTGTAGCTCAGCTGGATAGAGCAACGCCCTTCTAAGGCGTGGGTCAGGAGTTCGAATCTCTTCAGACACGCCATTTTTTTTATATGCCGCTTTAGCTCATCTGGTAGAGCAACTGACTTGTAATCAGTAGGTGATTGGTTCGACTCCGATAAGCGGCACCACTTTGATAGTAAAAGCACTTAACGTGCTTTTTTTTTATACATAGTAATAAATTGGAATTAAATTTAAAGGATTTTTTCAAGTTAAGGCGAATAGTGTAACAGAGATTTAAATCTAAGTATTAACTTAATTGGTTTTAGAATCGAAGGAGGTTTTTTTATGTTACACAGAAGAAAAGTTGGAGAAGAGAAAGAGAAGGAGTATGAGTTTGCTCCAGATAGTTCAATGACACCTCTATTTGGAAGTTATGAGTCAGCTCATGTATTACCAAGAGAAAGTATAAATGATAAAGCAATCAATCCAAATGTAGCTTATCAGCTAATCTCAGATGAGATGATGCATGATGGAAATCCGAGATATAATTTAGCAACATTTGTTCAAACATATATGGAACCAGAAGCAAAACAGGTTATGGTAGACGCAATTGCAACTAATGCAATAGATAAAGCTGAATATCCACAGACAACAGAAGTAGAAAAAAGATGTGTTAATATTATTGCAGATTTATGGCACGCTCCAAAGGATGAAGAGTATATGGGGACATCTACAGTTGGCTCATCAGAAGCATGTATGCTAGGTGGAATGGCAATGAAATTTAGATGGAGAAAAAGAGCCCAAGCTCTAGGAATAGATATAAATGCTAAGAAACCAAATTTAGTGGTAAGTTCAGGATTCCAAGTGGTTTGGGAAAAATTTGGAGTGTACTGGGATGTAGAGTTAAGAGAGGTACCAATGATGTCATTGGACGATTTAAGACTAGATCCAAAGGCGGCAGTGGCAGCGTGTGATGAATATACAATAGGAATAGTACCAATAATGGGTATAACATATACAGGAACATTTGATGATATAGTAGCTTTGGATAAAGAGGTAGAGGAGTATAATAAAACAGCGAAGTTATCGGTACCAATTCACGTAGATGCGGCATCAGGAGGACTATACCTACCATTTGTAAATCCGGAGTTACCATGGGATTTCAGATTAAAAAATGTAGTATCAATAAGTACATCAGGACATAAGTTTGGACTAGTATATCCAGGACTTGGATGGGTAATGTGGAGAGATAAGGAATATCTACCGGAAGAGTTACTATTTAAAGTAGCATACTTAGGAGCGTTTGAACCAACATTCCAAATAAACTTCTCAAGACCAGGAAGCCAAATATGGGCACAATATTATAACTTTGTAAGATGGGGTAAAGAGGGATATAAGGCAGTTCATGAAAAATCAAGAGATGTGGGATTATTTTTAACAAAAGGATTGGAAAAACTAGGAATATTTAGAATATTAAATAGTGGAGAGAATATTCCAATAGTGTGTTGGATGTTAAAAGATGATCCAAAGAGAGCATGGACAGAGTATGATCTATCAGATAGATTGAGATATTATGGATGGCAATTACCAGCTTATCCATTACCAAAGAACTTTGAAGATGTAACAATAATGAGAGTAGTGGTAAGAGCGGATCAGAGTATGGAACAGATGTCATTATTACTTCAGGATATGAGAGAATCAATAGAGTACCTAGATAAACATATGACAGAGAAAAAAGAGATAAAGAAAACAGAGGACCATGTGGCAGGATACACTCACACAGAAAAAAGATTATTGAAAAAATA
>NZ_DBGBQB010000334.1:0-27160 GCF_048470075.1 Cetobacterium sp.
TTACAAGTGAAAAATATAGATTTATTGGGAAATAGGAAAAAAATTTAAAAACTGAGAGAATTGAAGCGCATATTTATGCGACATTGATTAGAATTTTGTTACTTTTAGAGATTACAAAGAGTCTTGATGAAGGATATACTCGAGAAACAAGTGTTCGAAGAAGTATAAAATCTACTTTAGTGATATTAAGCGATTTTTTAGTCCGCTTAAAAGATGAAAAAAAGTTTTTATCACTTTGCTCTAGGTTAAAAAATATCAAAAAAAAAGATAAAAAAAAAGGTTCCTAGCGAATAAAAATCACCAAGAACACAAAGCAATAATAATATACATCGTTTTAACCATTTTTACAAGTGGTTTTTTGTTTTTCAAAAAAATAAGTATTGAAACGAAAAAGAACCTAAATAATTAAGATTTAGGTTCTAATTTCTAATTAGCTTGATAGCTATGGGAGTCAATCTCCTCCTTTTTCTTTTATCCAGTGTAGTATATCTCTATATACCTGATCCTTGTTTAATTCATTTAAAATTTCATGTCTGCAGTTTTTATAAAGCTTTAAGGAGACTTTTTTAAATCCTAAATCTAGATAGAAGTGGTATAAAGATTTTACGCCTATACCATAAAGACCTATTGGGTCTGATTCACCAGAGATAACTAAAATAGGTGTCTCTCTATTAATAAAATTAAAACTATCTCTTTTATAAAGTTTAGATAAAAAATCTAAAAAGTTATAGTAGAATTTAGGAGTATAACTAAATCCACAGTGAGGGTCCTTTAAAAACTCTTGAACAACCTTTGAATCTCTACTTAACCAAGATGAGCTATTTCTATTTTTATCAGTTATCTTAGAGTTAGCTCCTAAAAAAATAATATCATTAAATATTTTTTTTGGATTATCTGTCAGTAGAGATATAGATTTAAAAAGTGTTTTACCAATAAAAGTCATAAATTTTCTTTCATAACAACTTCCCATAAAAATATAGCTAAATTTTTCTTTGGAGTACACTTTCATATGTTTTTGAGCTATAAAAGATCCCATGCTATGACCCAAAATACAGATAGGAAGGTGAGGAAAATTCTCCCTTAAAGTTTTGCTTATATTGACCTGATCAAAAACTAAGATATCAAAAGAGCTAGAGAAAGCTCCTAAAGTTCCATTTTTAAGAGCCTCCTCTCCATGACCTCTATGGTCGGATAAAGCGACAATATATCTATTACTATTTAGAAAAGCTGCAAATTCCATATATCTGTTAGAATATTCACTCATTCCATGTATTATTTGAACAATTCCAATGGGTAACTCATCATTGTTATAGATTATTTTAATTTTAATCCCCTCCTTTTTTACTCCTATTTAAAAAGAGAATATAGGTAAGTTGAATAAACTGCTAAAAATAAAAGACCATGAATTCTATTTAATCTGTAATTTCTTAAAACAAATGCTAAAAGAAGAACAGAAGCTACCATATTTAAAATTAAATCTATAAATGCACTATTTGGAACATCTATAGGTGTGATAACAGCAGATATTCCTAAAATAAAGAATGTGTTAAAGATATTGGAACCAACAACATTTCCTATAGCAATATCTGTATTCTTTTTAAAAGCCGCAACAACAGAGGTCGCAAGTTCAGGAAGTGATGTTCCTAAAGAAACAACTGTAACAGAGATAACCCTTTCTGAAATTCCAAAGTTTCTAGCCAGATCAACGGCAGAATCAACAATAAATTTTCCACCAAAAACTAGAAGAATAAATCCAAGTATAGTTACTCCAATGGCAATGGGTAAAGTGTAGTTTTTTACTTCTAATTCACTTTCCTCTCTATTTGTAACTGTTAAATATGTATTATACATAAGGAACAGGATGAAAAAACCAAGTAGGATAAATCCATCACCCCTAGATATAATGCCATTTTTAGATAACACATATGTTAGAACAGATGCAAAAAGTGCTATGGGAATCTCAAACTTAACGGTATTTCTCGACACTGTCAAAGGGTATATAATAGCAGTTATACCCAAAATTATAAGAATGTTTATAATATTACTTCCAACAACATTTCCTAGAGTGATTGCTGACTTTCCATTTAATGCTGAGATAACATTTACAACAAGTTCAGGAGCAGAAGTTCCAAAAGCTACAATAGTAAGACCAATGACAATGTTTGGGATATTGAATCTTTTTGCTATAACTGAAGCCCCATCAACAAGAGAGTTAGCTCCTAAAACTAAAAACACAACACCTACAAGTAAAATAATTAAAGATAACATAAAATCCTCCTAAGTTAAACTAAACTTCTAATCCATTTATATGACATAACACGAGGATATGTTATCGCACATTTAACAAGTTCCTCCAAACAGATTATAAAGTATAAAGTTGTTATAGATAGTCCAGGGATAAAGTGGATAGCTGTGAAAGCTAATGGAATTCCAATAACCCAAATTCCAATCATCTCAGTTGCGATTGCATAGATAACATCACCACCACCTCTTAAAGTACCTATTACTTGTATAATAGCATAAAATCTTGCAGGAATAAAGAATGCCATTATTTTTAGAACAGTGATTACATTTTTAGCTGTTTCAGGAGTTATTTTAAATACACCAACAAAAAGAGGTGAGATAAAGTAGAATGCTATTCCGATAACTACCCCCAATAGAACTCCAAATTGTGATATTTTTATAGATAGAGAGTAGGCCTCATCTTTTAAACCTGCTCCAATTTTATTTCCTATTATGATAGCTGAGGCAGCTCCAATACCAATACCAAATATATTAAACATATTATTTACTGTAATTGCAATCTGCATAGTGGCAGTGGCATTAACTCCAAGTTGGGCATAGGCGATAGAGTATGTTGAAATTCCTAAAATCCACATGATATCATTAAAAATAACTGGAGATGCGATTTTAAAGAACTCTTTAAATTTTTTACGTGAAAGCTCCTTTAAACCGTGGAACTTTGTGGCTATAACATTGTTATAGTTATATATCATAAACAGAAGAAATCCAAGCTCCATAGTTCTTGAAACAGTTGTTCCTAAGGCAGCTCCAGCCACTCCCATTTGAGGTGCTCCAAACTTACCAAAGATAAAGATATAGTTTAAAAGACCATTGAAGGCAATTCCAACAATACTTCCATACATAGGTAGTTTAGTTTGAGCTGTACTTCTAAGAGCCATTGAATAGGCAAGAGTTATAGATGATAAGATATAGCTCACTGCGACGATTCTTAAATAACTAACTCCTAAAGCTGTAACTGTTGGGTCATTTAAGAAAATATGAATAATATTTGCTGGGAAAATAAGCGCAATGGCAGCAAAAAATATGGAAACTCCAAGAGAGATTAAAAGAGATAAGTCTAAAAACTCATGTATTTTTTTTACATCTTTTTTACCCCAAAGCTGAGACATGAAGATTGAAGCTCCCATTCCTACTCCAGCAACAGAGTAGAAGAAAATCATATAAAATTGATTGGATAGTCCAACTGCAGCGATCTCACTTTCTCCAAGTTTTCCAACCATAATATTATCAAGAAGATTTAATGATGCAGTGATAAGACTTTGCAAAATAATTGGGATGGCAAGAGCCATTAACATTTTAATAAAACTTTTTTCGAATTTAAATTTTTGAAACATGAAACACTCCTTTTGTAAAGTAAAGAGCAGATGGGTTATAAGCTGCCCATCTGCTCTTTATATATTGTATTTTATTTTTTCTTTTTAACTTTTGTTTTTACTTTTTTTCTAGGTTTTTTGTTATTTTTCTCATCTCTATACTCAACATAAGATTTTATATGCTTATATTTTTCTATTAATAGAGGATTTTTGGCAACTGAGAATCCAAACTGTCCAATAGGTTTTTTAGTCATTGGGAAATATTCTCCATGGCAATAGTTAATTAAATTTGCCCATTCAAAGTGAATTTTACCTTTTTCATCAATAATATTTTTATTGATATGTGAACCAACTACCTCTGCTAAAAATAGATCGTGAGTTCCCAGAGGAATAATCTGTTTTACTTTACACTCAATATTTATAGGAAACTCCTCTAAATATGGTGAATTAACATGATGCCCAGGTCTAGCAGTCAATCCAAGATGCTTAATTTTGTCCACATCTCTACCAGAGATAACACCGCAATAGTCAGTTTCTCTAACTTGAAAAGTATTGGGTAGATTAACTGTGAACTCCATTGTTTCTTTGATGTACTCGTATGATAATCTTTCAGGTCTAATAGAGATAGAAAGCATTGGAGGATTGGTGCAGATAGTACCTGTCCATGCAACTGTAAATGCATTGTTTATTCCATCTTTGTTTTTAGATGTAATAACTACAGCTGGAACAGGGTTTAAAACTACGCTCCCCTTAAATAGTTCTTTAGTCATTTTATAGCTCCTTACTTCTCTTAATTTTATCTTTTTATTATACAATATTAATTATTTAATGTCTATAATCTCCTGAGGAATCTTTAGAAAAAATCTTGTAAAATTAAAAGAAAAAATATATTATTATAGAATAAAATAATAAAAGAGGTGAAGAAAAATGGCAAAAAGATTAAGATGTGATGTTGGATTTGCAGATAGTTTATTATTTCTATTAGGATGGACAGTTTTAGTTGTAATAACTTTTGGATTGGCATCTCCATTCTTTTTATTTTCTCTTATTAAGTTCATGATAAATAGAACTGTTATTACAGAGGAGTAGTTATGGATGTAGAGATAACTAAAGATGTTTTAAACTATTTAGAGGAGAAGAATATCAAAGATATAAAGCTATATTTAGAGAGCAGTAAAGGAAGTAAATGATGTCCTGTTATTTTTAATGTTCAGGTTGAACTTTTAACAGAGACAAAGAGAGAAAAACTTGGTGAAAAAATAATTTTTAACGGAGTTAATGTCTATATAGATAAATCAGTTCCTAGAGATAAAAATTATAAAATTTTTAAAGTATTAAAAATCCCATTTTTACCAATGATAATAGATGTAGAAGAGATTAAAAAATATTAAAAAGTAGTAGGAAAAGGAGTTTATATGAAAAAATATCTAATATTATCAGTCTTATCTGTAATGATTTTATCAGGATGCTCTAATGTTGGATCAAATACAATAGGATCAACAACAGTTGGAGCTGGAGCAGGGGCACTTTTAGGACAAGCTATCGGAGGAGATAGTAAAGCTACTCTTTTAGGTGCTGGAATAGGTGCAGCAGCAGGAGCTTTAGTGGGATCAGTTCAAGATCAAACTCAAGCTATAAAAGATACAAATCAACAACCATATTACAATCAACCACAATATGGAGGACAACCACAGTATAATCAACCTCAATATAACAACCAATATAATCAACAATATGATAGACCATACTATAGTCAACCATATAACTCAACATATTAAAAAAACCTCCAATTGGAGGTTTTTTTATTACATAGCACTTTTAAATATATTAGCAATATCTCTTTCATTCCCTTTTCTTGGGTTACTAAATGCATTTCCATCTTTTAAAGCATTGATAGACATAAGCTCGATATCTTCCTCTTTAACTCCAGCCTCTCTTAGGCTTTTAGGGATTCCAACATCTCCAGAAAGTCTAAATATAGCTTCAATAGATTTTTCCGCAGCTTCAATAACAGATAATCCATCTATTTTTTCACCCATAAATTCAGCTATATCAGCAAATTTTTCAGGATTAGCAATCATATTGTAACGACAAACATGTGGAAGTAACATAGCGTTGGCAACTCCATGAGGCATATCATATAGTCCTCCCAATTGGTGTGCCATAGCATGAACATATCCTAGATTTCCATTGTTAAAAGCCATACCAGCTAAAAGTGACCCATATGCCATATTCTCTCTAGCTTTTAAGTTTTCTCCATTGGCAACTGCTTGTCTTAAGTTTTGAGATATTAGTTTAATAGCTTGAATAGCAGCAGCATCTGTAACAGGGTTAGCATCTTTAGATACATATGCTTCAATAGCGTGAGTAAGAGCATCCATACCAGTTGCAGCAGTTAAACCTGCAGGTTTTCCAACCATAAGTAAAGGATCATTAATAGAAACTTGTGGTAAGTTTCTCCAGCTTACAATAACAAATTTTACTTTAGTTTTAGTATTAGTGATAACAGCGTGTCTAGTAACTTCAGAAGCAGTACCAGCAGTTGTATTAATAGCGATAATTGGAGGAAGCGGATTTGTTAAAGTTTCAATTCCAGCATAGTCACAGATATCTCCAGGGTGAGTAACAGCTATTCCAATCCCTTTTCCGCAGTCATGAGGAGAACCTCCACCAACAGTTATAATCATGTCACACCCTTCTTTTCTATACATATCTGCACCTTCATACACATTTGTATCTTTAGGATTAGGCTCAACATTGTCAAATACAACACTTTCTACTCCAGCTTTCTTTAGATACTCTATAGTTTTCTCCACAGCTCCATCTTTTAAAGAGTGTAAAAATTTATCAGTAACGATTAAAGCTTTTTTTCCATTTAGTATTTGAGCTCTATCCCCAACTACACTAAGGCATCCAGGTCCGAAAAAGTTAACACTTGGCATTAAATAATCATAAAATCTCATTTTAATCTCCTCCCAAAATATAGTAATTCTCGTTTCAGTTTAAGAGTAACAAAAAAATAAGATGTAAACAAGGTAAAAAAATACCTAAAAATGGTAAAAAAAAAGCATAATTCCAATTTGTGATAAAAAATTACCAATTTAAGAGAGAATATTACCTTGAAGTATATAGAAAAAGTTGTTAATATTCGATATATGAACATAATAAAGTGAGTAAACAGGGAGGAAAAAGTTATGATTACAAAGAGTTTTAATCAAATTACCTTAAAAGCTTCAAAAAAAATGGGTGAAGCAGCTCTGAAAAAAGCAACGGAAATAAAAGTGCCAGTGGTATTTTCAGTGGTTGATAATGGTGGAAATCTAATATATTTAGAGAGAATGGATGACGCTTTTGTAACAAGTGTAGATATAGCAATAAATAAAGCATTTACTGCTTGGGCATTAAAAAAAGGTACCAATGAACTAAGTGAAGTTGTTTTACCAGGAGAAAGTTTATACGGTTTAAATTTGACAAATAACTCTAGAATAATAACTTTTGGTGGAGGATTCCCTATTGTCATAGATGGAGAGATTGTTGGCGCAGTTGGTGTCAGCGGAGGAACTGTGGAAGAGGATATGGAAATAGCAAAAGCAGCACTAAAGTCTTTATAATTTTATAGGAGGAGCGATGAGATCAAAACGTTTTGAAGTTTTAAGTGAGCGTGCAGTAAATAAAGATGGATTTATAGGAGAGTGGAAAGAGGAAGGGCTAATAGCTATGGACAGTCCATTGGATCCGAAACCAAGTTTAGTAATTAAAGATGGAAAAATAGTTGAACTAGATGGTAAAAAAAGAGAAGAGTTTGATATGATAGATCTTTTTATAGCGGACTATGCAATCGATTTAAGATATGCTGAAGAAGCTATGAAACTATCAACACTTGAAATAGCAAAAAAATTAGTTGATATAAATGTAAAAAAAGAGGATATACTAAAAATAACAACTGGGATAACACCTGCAAAAATGGTTGAAGTAATAAGCCACCTAAATGTTGTTGAGATGATGATGGCTGTTCAAAAGATGAGAGCTAGAAAAACTCCTTCAAACCAGTGTCATGTAACTAACTTGAGAGATAATCCAGTTCAGATAGCGGCAGATGCAGCGGAAGCAGCTATAAGAGGCTTTGATGAACAGGAAACTACAGTTGGGATTGTGAGATATGCTCCATTTAATGCTATCGCAATTTTTGTAGGGTCTCAAGTGGGAAGAGGAGGAGTATTAACTCAGTGTTCAGTTGAGGAAGCAACAGAGTTGGAACTTGGAATGAGAGGATTTACAAGTTATGCAGAAACAGTTTCTGTATATGGAACTGAGCAGGTATTTACAGATGGAGATGATACTCCTTGGTCAAAAGCATTTTTAGCATCAGCTTATGCTTCAAGAGGACTAAAAATGAGATTTACTTCAGGAACAGGATCAGAAGCTCTAATGGGATACTCTGAAGGAAAATCAATGCTATATTTAGAGACTAGATGTATCTATATAACGAGAGGAGCAGGAGTTCAAGGGTTACAAAATGGAGCTGTGAGTTGTATAGGAATGCCAGGTGCTTTACCAGGAGGAATAAGAGCGGTTTTAGGAGAAAACTTAATAGCTATGCTTTTAGATTTAGAGTGTGCTTCAGCTAATGATCAAACTTTCTCTCACTCTGATATCAGAAGAACAGCGAGAACTCTAATGCAGATGTTACCAGGAACAGACTTTATATTCTCTGGGTACAGTGCAGTTCCAAACTATGATAATATGTTTGCTGGCTCAAACTTTGACGCAGAGGATTTTGATGATTACAATATTTTACAAAGAGATTTAAAAGTTGATGGTGGATTGAGACCAGTTTCTGAAGATGAAGTAATAAAAATAAGAAATAAAGCTGCAAAAGCGATACAGGGTCTATTTAAAGAGTTGGATTTACCAGAGATAACAGATGAAGAGGTATATGCAGCAACATATGCACATGGTAGTAAGGATATGCCTGTTAGAGACGTTGTTCAAGATTTAAAAGGAGCTGAAGAGCTTTTGAAAAGAGGCGTAACTGGATTAGATTTAGTAAAAGCTTTAAGTAAAAGTGGATTTAAAGATGTGGCTGAGAATGTGTTAAATATGTTAAAACAAAGAGTTTCTGGAGATTATCTTCAAACTTCAGCAATTTTAAATAAAGATTTTAAAATTGTAAGTGCAATAAATGATAAAAACGACTACATGGGACCTGGAAGTGGTTATAGAATCAGTGAAGAGAGATGGAATGAAATTTCTAATATTCCAACAGCAATAAAGCCAGAGAGCATTGAATAGGAGGAAAAAATGGAAATAAAAATAAAAGAGGTTGGAATTGCAAAAAAAGGTGATAGAATAGAGGAAGTAGTTATAGGACTGGCTCCAGCATTTAAAAAATATCAGCATAAAACAATAACTGATATTCCTCATGATATAGTTTTGATGGAGTTAATTGCAGGAATAGAGGAAGAGGGATTGATAGCGAGAGTGGTAAGAGTAAATAGAACATCAGATGTTTGTTTTATTGCAAATGATGCAGCTAAGTTAAGTGGTTCTGGAATAGGGATAGGGATCCAATCTAAGGGAACAACGGTTATACATCAAAAGGATCTACTTCCATTAAATAATTTAGAGCTATTTCCTCAAGCACCTCTTTTAACACCAGAGATATATAGATTGATTGGAAAGAATGCAGCAAAATATGCTAAGGGAGAATCACCAAATCCAGTACCTGTCATAAGTGATCAAATGGTAAGACCAAAATATCAAGCAAAAGCGGCTTTGTTACACATAAAAGAGACAAAGCATGTAAAAGAAAATGAAAAACCTGAAGAGTTAGAATATACTTTTGAATAAGGAGATGAAAGATGAACAAAAAAATTAATATCGAATTAGATTATCCTTTGGGAGAGAAGAGAAAAGAGTGGTTAAAGACTCCAACTGGAAAGACATTGGATGATATCACTCTAGAAAATGTTTTAGATGAAAATATTAAAGCTCAAGATATTAGAATCTCTTCAGAAACACTTAATCTTCAAGGAGAAGTAGCAGAGACTGCAGGTCAACCAACTATAAAAAGAAATTTTCAAAGAGCAAGTGAACTGGTTAAAATCTCAGATGAAAGAATCTTGGAAATCTATAATGCTCTAAGACCAAATAGATCAACAAAAGAGGAACTTTTAGCAATAGCTGATGAATTAGAAAATAAATATGGCGCAGTTGTAAATGCAAATTTTGTTAGAGAAGCTGCAGAGATTTATGAAAAAAGAGGAAAGTTAAGAAAAGATTAGGAGCAGTTTAGTTATGAAAATTATTGCGGGTATCGATATAGGGAATGCGACAACTGAAGTAGCCCTAGCTAAAGTAAGCGACTTTGAATTAGAGTTTTTAGGGAGTTCACTTTATAAAACTACAGGATTAAAAGGAACTGAGGATAACATAGAGGGAATAAAAAAGGCTATATTATCCCTTTTAACAAAATTAGATATGAAATTAGAGGATTTAGATTTGATTCGTATAAATGAAGCTACCCCTGTAATCGGGGATGTTTCAATGGAAACAATAACTGAAACTATAATTACAGAGTCAACTATGATTGGGCATAATCCAGATACCCCAGGTGGATGTGGTATTGGAATAGGTATAACAGTTGAAGTGGACAGTTTAAAAGATTTGAAAAATGAAGAGCTAGAGGAGGAGTATATCGTTATAGCTAAGGGTGATAAAAACTTTTTAGAAATAGCAAAGATTTTAAATCTTGAAATGAGTAGAGGAGTAAAGGTAAAGGGTGCTATTCTACAAAAGGATGATGGGGTTCTTGTAAATAACAGATTATCAATAAAAATACCTATAGTTGATGAGGTTCAATTGATTGAGAAGATACCTTTAGGTGTTAAATGCTGTGTTGAAGTGGCACTGAAAGGAAGAGTTATTGAAAAAATCTCTAATCCATATGGAATTGCAACAATTTTTAATCTAAACTCTGAAGAAACAAAAAAAGTTGTACCTCTATCTAAAGCTCTTATAGGAAATAGATCAGGTGTTGTAATAAAAACTCCTCAAGGGGATGTAAAAGAAAAGGTTATTCCAGCTGGAAATCTATATATAAAAGGGATTAAATCCACTGAAGAGGTTGGAATACAAGAGGGCGCTGAAAAAATAATGGAAAAAATATCTTTTTTAAATGTACAGGATATTTTTGGAGAAGATGGAACAAACGTAGGTGGAATGCTAAGAAATGTAAAAAATACTATGAGCAAGTTCACTGGTGAAAGTATAGAGGATATAAAAATAAAGGATCTATTGGCAGTTGATACATTTGTTCCTCAAAAGATAAAAGGTGGTTTAGCTGGAGAATTTATGCTTGAAAATGCCGTTGGACTAGCTGTTATGGTGGGAACTGAAAAAAATCAAATGGAAACTTTAGCAAAATTGATAAAAAGTGAGCTCGGAGTACAGGTTGAAGTTGGAGGAGTGGAAGCGGATATGGCTATAAAAGGGGCTCTCACAACTCCAGGAACAGGGAAGCCATTGGCTATAATCGATATTGGAGCTGGGTCTACAGATGCCTGCAGTATAGATAGATTTGGTAGAAAAGCTCACACTCATCTAGCAGGGGCTGGAAATATGGTAACTCTATTGATTCAAAAAGAACTTGGAATTGAAAACTTTAATTTAGCTGAGGATATAAAAAAATACCCACTTGCAAAAGTGGAGTCATTTTTTCATATACGATATGAAGATGGAAGTGTAGAGTTTTTTAATGAGCCACTATCACCGAGTATATATGCCAAAAATGTGTTGATAAAAAATGGTGAATTAATTCCAATAGATATTCAAAGTACCATAGAAAAAATAAGAGAGATTAGAAGAGAGAGCAAAAGAAAAGTTTTCGTAACTAACTCAAAGAGGGCTTTAAGAAAGATATCTTTAACAAAAAATATTAGAGATTTTGAATTTGTAATAATAGTAGGTGGTTCAGCTCTTGACTTTGAAATACCTGAAATGATAACAGAGGCTCTCTCTAAATATGGAGTTGTTGCTGGCTGTGGAAACATAAGAGGAGTGGAAGGGCCTAGAAATGCCGTGGCAACAGGATTGGTTTTAGGTGATAGAGAGTGCTAAAGACAGGGATAGATATTGTGTGTTCAATCACTATAGATACAGTTGATATTCAAGAGATATTTTTTGGAATAGAGGAAGAAGGAGTTCCATATAATTTAATTTTTTTAGAAAGAGATAAAATTGATAAAGAACTATATATAAATGGAAGATTTGAAATAGGAATAGGAATAGATTCAGATGGGAACATACTGTTAAATCAAAAAAAATATTCTAAAAGCTATATATTGAAGGAAAATATTAAAAGTTCTAAAAATAAATTGAGGACTTTTGGTCAAAATGCTGCTAGAATATTGAAGGGGTTACCTTTAAAAAACAAAGTAGAGAGATGAAAGGTGTAGAGTATGCTTCATAAATATAAAAGAGAACTATTAAAAATCCAAGAAGAGATAGTGGATATGACTAAAATGGCTGTGGTAATTGTAGATGATGAAGGAAATTACCTGACAGAAAAAAGTAACTATTCAGAGTTTTGTAAAATTTTTAGAAAGAATAAAGAGCTCAGCTCATTTTGTGAAAAGTGTGATGTAAAGGCTTTGAGTAAAGCATTTTTATCATTAAAACCATATATTTATAGATGTCATGCTGGATTGGTGGATATGATAATTCCCATTGTCTATCAAAGTGAGTTAATTGGCGCATTTCTGGTTGGTCAAATACTTTTGGAAGATGAGGAAACATTTGAGTTAGAAGATATTTTAGTAGAAAATGTGGGAAAAGAGTTTAATATAAAAAAAATAGTTGAAAATTATGGGTTTTTAAAAAAGGTTAAATATAGTGAATTGCAAAGCATAGCGAGTATATTGCATTATACATCAGTGTATATAAGTGAGTGTATCAGAAGTAAAAAATGGTACAATCATGTGGTTGAAAACAATATTAAAGAGGAGAGAGTAGAGTATAGTCACTCTCAAATATCTTCAGCAATTACCTATATTAACGAAAATATTAAGGAAAATCTTCATTTGGAAAGTGTGGCAGCACTATGCAATTTGAGTATCTCTCAATTTAGTAGAGTTTTTAAAAAGGAAACGGGAAAGACTTTTAAAGAGTATGTTCTTATAAAAAAAATAGAAAAAGCTAAGCATTTTTTAGAGATTACCAGTAAATCTCTATCAGAAATATCAAATGAGATTGGAATTGAAGATAGTAGCTATTTTACAAAAGTGTTTAAAAAATATGAAAGAATTTGTCCAAAAGAATATAGAGATATGTTTCAAAAATAGAAAGAGGTAGCCCTATATAGAGCTACCTTTTTTTAATTTTTATGCGATTCACAAAATGATTCATACTCTTTTTTTAGAATATTTTTTACCTTTTCTCTCATCTCAGATAACTTATCATCTGGAATAGAAGGGGAGATTATCTTAATAGCTTTAACATATCTATCTAAGATATCCTCTATTTTTTGGTTGACAAGCTCTCTATTACTCTCTAAATTTTCAGGAGTCATACTGGCTAAAAAACTTGTTAAAGATTTATAAGAAGTATCAGTTGTAGACTTTATTAGAGATTTTGTAGACTCTATTTTTTCAACAGTTATATTTGAACTTATATTTTTCATATCCTGCTCAAGTTGCTCTAAAGATTTTTCAACCATATTTAAAACAGATACATACGCTTGACTATCTCTGTTATTTATAGTGGATTCAACCTTACTTATAGATGTTTTTAATCCATTTAAAATCTGAGTCTCTTTATCTGTGAAGTTTGCATTTCCAGAGGTAATTTTACCTAAAAGAGATTGCGCAGAGTCCAAATCATTTTTAAGAATATTTACAAAACCAAGCTCTAAATCTTTAAAATGTTGTGGAGGAACTTTGTTTTTAATCTCATCAATGATATTTTCAATCTCCTTAACAATAGTTGACAATAGATCATTTAACTGAGTTTGAATCTCAACTATTTTATTTGAATCGATATCTTTTAATATCTGCGGCACAATAAAGTTTATATTATCAAGTTGTAACTTAGTTATAGTATTAATATTTTTTAAATTTTCAGCATTACTTTTTTTAGTGAGACCTTTTAAAATAAAGATATGCTCTTTAATAAATTGAACAACTTTATCATTTATTAGAGAAAGGTCTTCAGCAGGGACAACTTCAATTAAGTTAGTAAATATTTTTGTAACTTTATCAGATGTATCCATTCCTAAAGTTTTCAATTTTTTCTGAATATCTAGAAAAGCTTCCTCTCCTAAGTCCTCTTTCAGTGGTTCAATCAAAGAGTTAAAAGAGTTTATATTACTTTGATAGAAATTTAAAACTTCAGCTTCAACAGTTTTTTCTTCACTTTGGAAAGTACTATAGCTTTTTTCGCACTCCTCTATAAAATTAGATAAACTTTTTCTAAAAAAATATTTTAATTCAAAAGAGATTATTGGATGAAAACTATGTTTACTTTCAAGTAAAGTTGTTTCAAGATGTATATTACACTTAGTGTCATTAATCTCATTTAAATGGAGAGTTGTTTCTATTTTAAACTTATCTCCCTCTGTCAGTATAAAATCTAAGCCCTTATTAACTTCAGGTTTTTTTAAATATAGCTTATGAGTTTTATTTCCAAATGTAACATCTAGTAAAAATGCCTCTTTATTTACAGCAGCATTGACTTTTGTATTTAAAATATCTTTTACTTTAAGATCTTCATATGATTTATTAGAATTTTTTGCACCAACTAACCATTTCTTTAAATTTCTTGGATTTAAAGCAAAAAGCTCTACAAACATAGGAGGAACATTAATAACTTTGTCCTCTATAATAAGAGGTTTTTCATTTGTTTTGACATCGTTCATATTTAATCACTCCCTTATAAAAAATTAATACTGTCTCATTTAATCTACGAATAAAATCTTGTTTTCTTTTAAATTTCTTTTAAAGTTTTTATTATAATTATTTTATTGCATTTTAAGTTTAGTTTTTAAACATAAAATTTTAAAAAGGGTTGACTTGTGCATAATCATTATGTATAATTATGATAAATATGTATAATATTTATGGTTCAATAATTTGATTAAAAGGAAAGTTGAGTGAAAATCTCACACGGTCCCGCCACTGTAAGGAGGACGAAATTAGACTAAGCCACTGTAGTTTTTATGGGAAGGCCTAAGAGTAGGATGAATCTGAGTCAGGATATCTGCCATGAATATAAAAGAAAATATAAAATCTGCGGTGAACAGATTTGTATTTAGAACTGTCAATTTCAATTCTAATTAGCAATATTCTATTCATTTTTGCATTTTTTATATTTCCGCTAAACTTCACAAGTTAGGAGAAATGATATGATGAAACATAAGAACATAATGGTTGTTGGAACATCTTCTGGAGCAGGGAAGAGTATAACAGTTACAGGCTTATGTAGAGCATTTTTTAAAGATGGGTACACTGTCTCACCTTTTAAATCTCAAAATATGGCACTGAACTCTTATATTACAAAAGATGGGCATGAAATGGGACGAGCTCAAGCTCTTCAAGCTATGGCATGTGAGATAGAGGCTCACTATAGTATGAATCCAATTTTATTAAAACCCACAGGTGATAGGAGAATTCAAGTTATTGTCAATGGAAAATCCATAGGGAATATGGGTGGACTTGAATATGGGAACTACAAAACAAGCTTAAAGAAAGATATAATTCACGCATATGATACAATTAAATCTAAAAATCAAATCTGCGTTATAGAGGGAGCAGGAAGCCCAGTGGAATTAAATATTAAACAGGACGATATTGTAAATATGGGCTTAGCCGAGATGTTAGATGCCCCAGTTATCCTAGTTGCCGATATAGATAGAGGAGGAGTTTTTGCATCAATCTATGGAACAATATCTCTTATGGAGCCTGAGGAAAGAGCCAGAGTAAAAGGTGTAATCATCAATAAGTTTAGAGGAAATGTCGATATATTAAAACCAGGGTTAGACAAGATAGAGGAACTAACAGGAGTTCCAATTTTAGGGGTTATGCCATACTTTGAACTAGACATAGAGGATGAGGATGGTGTGACAGAAAAATTCAATAGAATCAAATCAAAAGCTGCAGGAATAACAGTTTCAGTTATAAAACTTAAACATATATCCAACTTTACAGATATAGATGCTCTTTTAGCTAATACAGATGTAAATGTAAACTATGTGACATCTTTTCATGAGTTGGGAAATGAGGATTTAATAGTTATTCCAGGTTCTAAAAACACCATAGATGATTTAAAAGATATAAAGGAGAAAGGAATAGCTCAGGAGATTATAAAACTCTCTAGAAAAGGAATACCTATTATAGGTATATGTGGTGGATTCCAAATGTTAGGAGGGAGAGTCCTTGACCCATATGGAGTGGAAGGAGATATAAAGGAGCTACCTGGTTTAGGACTTTTAGATATAGAAACAACAATGGAGAAAGAAAAGGTTACAACTCAATATACAGGTTTTTTAAAAGGGGATAAGGGACTTTTAAAAGGAATGGGAAATATAGAGGTAAAAGGGTATGAAATCCATCAAGGAGTGACCAAAGGAAAAGAGGAGTCTATAACTTTAGACGATAGATTGGTAGCCACAGTAAAAGATAATATATTTGGAACATATCTACACGGAATTTTTGACAACAGAGAGTTTACTGACTTTATTCTAAATGAGATAAGAGAGAAAAAAGGGCTAGAGAAGAGAAAAAGTACAATGACTTTTGATGAATATAGACTTCAGGAGCTGGATAAATTAGAAAAAATATTTAGAGAAAATGTAGATATGGATGCTATCTATAAAATTTTGGAGGGCAAACAATGAGTTTTGTCATAAAAATTTGGATAGCTTATCTACTTGATTTAATTGCTGGTGATCCATATTGGTTCCCACACCCTATTAGATTTATTGGAAAGTATATAAGTTTAATTGAAAGTAAAATTTATGGTTTTAAAAATAAAAAAATCTGTGGAGGAATACTAGCTTTTTTAGTTATCTTAACAACAGGTATAGTATCTTACTATATAAGTAAAACATCTCAATATTTAGAGATTTTCTTTCTCTATACTACTTTAGCAACAAAAAGTCTAGGTGCTGAGGGTATTAAAGTATATAAAATTTTAAAAAGTGGAGATTTAGAGAGAGCTCAAAAAGAGCTATCATATCTTGTGAGTAGAGATACTGGAGAGATGGATGAAATACAGGTGGTTAGAAGTACAATGGAAACCATAGCAGAAAATAGTGTAGATGGTATTATAGCTCCAATGTTCTATGCTTTTTTAGGGAGTTTAGTAGTTGTGGATGGAGTTTCACTAGCCTTACCATTAGCAATGGGATATAAAGCGGTGAATACACTAGATTCAATGGTAGGATATAAAAATGATAGGTATATAGATTTTGGAATGGTCTCAGCAAAGATAGATGATCTATTTAATCTTATACCAGCGAGAATATCTGGTTTAATTATAATTCCTATTGCAACATTTCTATTGGGAATGGGTATAAAAAGACCTTTAAAGATATTTTTTAGAGATAGAAAAAATCATTCAAGTCCTAACTCAGGTCATCCAGAAGCGGTATTTGCTGGAGCAATAGGGGTTCAATTTGGAGGGAAAACAAGATACTTTGGAAAAGAGTTTGAAAAACCCACAATAGGAGATAAGCTAAAAGAGTTTCAAAGTGAAGATATAAAAAAGTGTTATAGGATAATGTTTATGACATCTCTTGTTGGAATGGCATTATTCACATTAGCAATTGAATTAGTATAATATATGGGAAGTGAAGAAAATGGATGATTTACATGGTGGAAATATATATAGATTAAAAAGGGAAAAAGGAGTTGAAGTTCTTGATTATAGCTCTAATATAAACCCTTTAGGGGTACCTGAAAGTTTTAAAAAGGCAGTGATAGAGAATTTTGAATCCTTAGAAAAATATCCAGATATAGATTATATAGAGCTAAGAGACGCCATTGGTAAATACAATGGGTGTTCAATAGAAAATGTAGTTGTGGGAAATGGAGCCACAGAAGTTCTATTTTTATATATGAAAGCGGTAAAGGCCAAAAAAGTACTGATAATAGCACCGACTTTTGCAGAGTATGAAAGAGCTGCTAAGGCCGCAGGTAGAGATGTAAAGTTTTTCCCATTAAGTAGAGATTTCTCTTTAAATGAGAATATGCTTATGGAATTTATAACAGATGAAGATGTGGTGGTTATGTGTAATCCAAATAATCCCACAGGAAAATTTCAAGAGTTGGAAAAAATAGAGAAAATAGCTGATTTCTTGGAAAAAAGAGATAAGAAGCTATTTATAGATGAAGCTTTTATCGAATTTATAGACAATTGGAAAACTAGAACAGCTTTTCTATTAAAACATAAAAATATATTTATATTGAGGGCTTTAACAAAATTTTTTGCTCTTCCAGGGGTTAGATTAGGATATGGTTTAACATATGATAAAGATATATTGGATAAAATAAAAGATATTAGAGAGCCTTGGAGTGTAAATGGAGTGGCTGAAATAGCTGGAAAAACAATGCTTTTAGACACTTTATATATACATAAAACTGAAAATTGGATAAAAAAAGAGAAGGTATGGTTTTATGAGGAGTTATGTGAAGTAGAAAACATAGAAGTTACGCCAACAGAGACAAACTTTATCCTAGTAAAGCTATTAAATGACAATGCTAAAAGTTTTAGAAAAAAAATGATAGAGAATGGAGTATTAGTGCGTGATGCTTCAAATATGGTGTTTTTAGATGAGAGTTATATAAGATTAGCCATAAAGGATAGAAAAAGAAATGAACAAGTATTAGATGTTCTAAAGAGGGTGCTAAAGTGATGAAGGGATTTGTTTTAGCTGGAACAAGAAGTGGTATAGGTAAAACAACAGTTTCCATGGCTTTGATGGCTGCTTTTGAAAATGTAGCTCCTTTTAAAGTTGGACCTGACTATATTGATCCAAGTTTTCATAAATTTATAACTGGGAATAAAAGTTACAACTTGGACCTGTTTCTAATGGGAGAGGAGGGTGTAAAGTATAGTTTTGAAAAACATAGAAGAGATATATCTATTGTAGAGGGAGTTATGGGGCTCTATGATGGGTTGGGAAACTCTTTGGATAACTATAGTACAGCACACCTTTCAAGAGTTTTAAATCTACCGGTTATCTTGGTTGTAGACGCAGCTGGTAAAAGCACAAGTATAGCTGCAGAGGTTCTGGGATATAAAAATTTAGATCCAAGAGTGAATATAGCTGGAGTCATAATAAATAAAGTAAATAGTGAGAAACTCTATGAAATGCTCAAAGAGGCCATTGAAAACTACGCTCAGATACCATGTTTAGGTTATTTAAAAAAAGATGAAAATTTAAGTATAAGTAGCAGACATCTAGGGCTGTTACAGGCTGATGAAGTTGAGGATTTAAAGGATAAAAGAGAGATTTTAAAGAGAGAGATTCAAAAAACTGTTGATTTAAAGAGAATAGAAAAAATAGCAGATATTAACAACTCTCAAAAAGATTGGGATATATTTAAAAATATTGAAAATATATATAGCGGTTTAAAAATAGGAGTGGCTAGAGATAGAGCATTTTCATTTTACTATGAAGATAACTTAGAACTCTTACAGAGAATGGGAGTGGAGCTTATAGAGTTTTCACCCATAGATGATGAGAAAATACCTAAAGTTGATCTTTTATATTTTGGTGGTGGATATCCAGAAAACTATTTAGAGGAGCTATCAAATAATGAGAAGTTTAAAAGTTCATTAAAAGAGTTTCATAGAGCTGGAGGATATATCTATGGAGAGTGCGGAGGGTTTATGTATCTCAGTCAAGGAATAAAAACATTGGATGAAAAGTTTTATCCTTTAGCTCAGTTAATTGATTGTAGTGTAAAGATGACTGGAAGACTTTTTATAGGCAGATTTGGGTATGTAGATGTGAATTTTGGAGAGCTAAAAGGGAAGGCTCATGAGTTTCACTACTCAACTATAGATCAAGTTGGAAATGATGAAAGGGTGTTTAAACTCATAAAAAATGATGGGAGAGAGTGGCTATGTGGTTATAAAAATAGAAATCTTATAGCGGGATATCCTCATTTACATTTTTTTAAGAATTTAGATATATTAAAACATATGTTAGAAGGAGCAAAAAAATGTCATATATAAAAAGACCACAAGATATAGAGATAAGAAGTTTTGAAATAATAGAGGAGGAGATGGGGGAGAAAGCAAAAGAGTTTCCACAACACCATCTACCAATAGTAAAAAGAGTTATACATACAACAGCAGATTTTGAATATGCAGATTTAATAGAGATTTCAGAAGGTGCAGTTGAATCATGTTTAGAGGCCTTAAAAAAAGGTGGAAAGATATATTGTGATACCAATATGATAGCCAATGGATTAAGTAGGGTTACATTGGATAAGTATGGATACTCAGCATACTCTTTAGTATCAGATAAAGAGGTTGCAGAAGAGGCTAAAAAAAGAGGGGTAACCAGATCTATAGTAGGGATAGAACATGCAGCAAAAGATCCGAGCACAGATATATATCTAATAGGAAATGCACCGACAGCTCTATTTAGACTAAAGGAGCTAATCGATTCTGGAGAGGTTTCTAAACCAGCGTTGATAGTTGGAGTTCCTGTGGGATTTGTGGGAGCAGCTGAATCAAAAGAGATTCTACCTGGAAGCGGATTACCATATATAATTGTAAAAGGTAGAAAGGGAGGAAGTCCGGTAGCTGTTTCAATACTTCATGGAATTTTATATCAGTTATATAAGAGAGAAGGGTTTTAATGGAAAAGGAGTTAAGATCGGGGTATACAACGGGTACATGTGCATGTGTAGCTGCTCTTGTAGCAGTAAATATTTTACTGGATAAAGAGATAGGTAAAAATGTAGATATTGTAACCTTAAATGGAGTAACTTTAAATGTGCCAATCTATTCTCAAAAAAAGGGGAATAAATGGGCTAGAGGAGTTGTATTAAAAGATGCTGGAGATGATCCAGATGTGACAAATGGGATAGAGATATGTGCCAAAGTGAAGATTGTGGACAGATTACCTGAAATTGAAAGAGCACATAGATTTGAAAATATGTTACTTGTTGGTGGAAGAGGAGTGGGTCTAGTGACGAAAAAAGGGCTCAAAGTACCACCTGGTAAATCAGCAATAAACCCTGGTCCCCAAGAGATGATAATGAAAACTTTGAACCCTTTACTTGAAAAACATGGGTTAAAAGTAGTGGTAACTATATATGTCCCAAAAGGAAAAGAAAAAGCATTAAAAACATTTAATGGAAAATTGGGAATAGTTGGAGGGATATCCATTTTAGGCTCCACTGGAATAGTGAAACCTATGAGTGAAGAAGCACTCACTAAATCCATGTTTGCAGAGTTAAAAGTTTTGAAAGAGAATAGCCCAAGAGAGTGGGTAGTATTTGCTTTTGGAAATCATGGAAAAAAGTTTTGTTTGGACAACAAAATAGATATAGAACAGATGGTGGTTACAAGTAACTATATTGGCTTTATGATTGATAGTGCAGTGAAATTAGGTTTTAAAAAGATCTTATTGATAGGTCATATAGGAAAAGCTATTAAAGTGGCAGGAGGTATTTTTAATACCCATAGTAGGGTGGCAGATGCTCGTTTGGAGATAATAGCGGCCAATGCGATTTTAATCGATGAACCTAGAGAAAATATTTTAAAAGTTTTAGAGGCAAATACAGCTGAAGAAGCCACAGAGTACATATCTAAAAAAGAGAGCCTATTTAATCTAATTGCAAATAAAGTGGTGAAAAGAGCTATGGAGTATTCGAGGGATACCATAACTTTCCAGTCTATTTTATTTAATTATAGTGGTGATATTTTGGGATATAGTGATGGTTTTTATGAGATGATAGAGGAGTTAAAAAGTGAATAAAAAATTGACAGTGGTGGGACTTGGACCAGGTAATTTGGATTATTTAACAAGGGCAGGTATGAATCAAATAAAAGAAGCTGAGATTGTTATTGGTGGAGAGAGACAACTGGAAGAGGTAGAATCTATTTTGAACAATCAAACTGTCTATATTATGAAAAAGTTAGATAAAATGAAAAGTTTTGTTTTAGAAAACTTAACTAAAAATATTGTTTTTATAGTTTCAGGAGATACAGGATACTATAGTTTGCTTACATACTTAAAAAAAAGTTTTCCTGAACAAAGCTTCAATGTTATTCCAGGAATATCCTCATTTCAATATCTCTTCTCTAAAATAGAGATGACTTGGGAGCATTATCAACTCTGTAGTGTTCATGGAAGAGAGAATAATTATATAGAGATATTTAATAATAGTGTGAGCGGAGTTGTTCTGTTAACTGATGAGAAAAACAATCCAATTGAGATAAGTAAAAACCTTATTGAAAAGGGAATTTTTGATGCAGAGATAATAGTTGGAGAAAGACTTTCATATACAGATGAAATCATCACAAGATTTTTGGTTAAAGATTATAAGGACTACGATAAAAAATATGAAATGAATGTAACAATTATAAGAAAGGTTTGAAAATTATGGGACATATTTATGACAGGGAGTTTATTCAAAAAGAACTACCAATGACAAAACAGGAGATTAGAGCAATCTCCATAGCAAAGTTACAACTGAAAGATAATTCAACTTTAATAGATGTGGGAGCTGGAACTGGAAGTATCGGGATAGAAGCTGCAACTTACCTAAGAAATGGACAAGTTTATGCCATTGAAAAAGAGGAAAAAGGGATTGAAACCTTAAAGGAGAATATCAAAAAATTTAGATTGGAAAATATAGAGGTAATAGTGGGGAGAGCTCCTGAAGCTATACCAACTATTGAGTATGATAGAATGTTTATTGGTGGGTCTACAGGTTCAATGAGAGATATACTTGAACATTTTATCAAATATTCAAAAAAAGATTCTAGGGTGGTTATAAATGCTATAACGCTAGAAACTTTAGCAGATGCTACAAAACTTTTAAAAGAGTTAGATTTTAAAAATATAGAAGTTGTAAATGTTGTTGTATCTAGAGGGAAAAATATAGGACCATATACAATGATGTATGGTGAGAATCCAATATATATAATAACAGCAGATAAGGAGGAAACAAAGTAATGTCAACAGCAAAGTTTTATGGAATAGGAGTGGGAGTAGGAGATCCTGAAATGTTAACTTTAAAAGCTATAAGAGCTTTTAAAGAGCTAGATGTAGTGGTTTTACCAGAGGCAAAAAAAGCTGAGGGAAGTACAGCATATGAGATAGCTAAAGAGTATTTAAAAGAGGGTGCAGAAACTTTGTTTGTTGAGTTTCCAATGTTAAAAAGTGTAGAAGCTAGAAAAGAGTTTAGAAAAAGAAATGCAGATATGATTGTTGAACACTTAAAAGAGGGAAAGAAAGTTGGATTTTTAACAATAGGAGATCCGATGACATATAGTACATATGTATATATTCTTGAGTATTTAGATGGAATGATACCAGTGGAAACAATTCCAGGAATCTCATCATTTTCAGATATGTCTTCAAGATTTAATCTACCTTTAGTTATGGGGGAGGAATCTTTAAAAGTTGTATCACTAAATGGAGAGACTGATATTATCAATGAGATTGATTCAGCTGACAATATTGTTTTTATGAAGGTATCTAGAAATTTTGATAAACTTAGAGCTGGATTGGAAGCCACAGGGAATTTAAACAATATAATAATGGTTTCAAACTGTGGAAAAGAGACACAGGAGATAAATTTTGATTTAACAAAAATGGAAGAGGAAGATATTCCTTACTTTACAACATTAATATTAAAAAAAGGTGGTATAAATCAATGGAAAAAGTTTATTTCATAGGAGCAGGGCCAGGAGATCCAGAATTAATAACAGTGAAAGGACAAAGATTAGTTAAAGAGGCAGATGTAATAATTTATGCTGGGTCTTTAGTTCCAAGACAGGTTATAGAGTGCCATAAAGAGGGAGCTGAAATACATAATTCAGCTTCAATGACTTTAGAAGAGGTTATAGATGTAACAGTGAAGGCTATAAGAGCTGGGAAAAAGGTTGCTAGAGTTCATACGGGAGACCCTGCAATATTTGGAGCTCATAGAGAGCAGATGGATATGTTAGATGAGTATGGAATAGAGTATGAGGTAGTTCCAGGAGTAAGTTCATTTTTAGCTTCAGCAGCAGCGGTTAAAAAAGAGTTTACTTTACCAAGTGTATCTCAAACTGTAATTTGCACAAGACTTGAAGGAAGAACTCCAGTACCTGAAAAAGAGAGCTTAGAGTCCTTAGCTTCCCATAGAGCTTCTATGGCTATTTTCCTGTCTGTACATATGATAGGAGATGTTGTAAAAAGATTGGCTACGCACTATCCAATGACAACTCCAATAGCAGTTGTTCAAAGAGCGAGTTGGGAAGATCAAAAAGTTGTTTTAGGAACACTAGAGACAATTGAAGAAAAAGTTAAAGAAGCTAATATAACTAAAACTGCTCAAATCTTAGTGGGAGATTTTTTAGGAGATAAGTATGAAAAATCTTTACTATACGATAAGCACTTTACACATGAGTTTAGAAAAGGGATTGAGAAGTAATGAGATTAGCAATTTGGACTGTTACAAGAGGAGCAGGTCTGAAGGGAATAGAGATTGGAAAAAAAATTTTAGGTGTGGATATATTCACACTTTCAAAATTTAAAATAGATAATACTATACAGATAGAGAGTTTTACAGAAAAGTTAAGTGAAGTTTTTAATGAGTATGATGGACATATATTTATAATGGCAACAGGGATTGTCATTCGTAAAATTTCATCTTTAATAAAATCTAAAGATATAGACCCAGCAGTGGTTGTAATAGATGAGGGTATGAACTTTGTAATATCTCTTCTATCTGGACATCTAGGTGGAGCAAATGAGTTGGCTCAAAACCTTCATGAAAAATTAGGATTGGTTCCAATTATAACAACTAGCTCAGATATAACAGGGAAAATCGCAGTGGACACCCTATCTCAAAAGTTAAGTTGCAAATTAGAATCTTTGGAGAATGCTAAAAAAGTGACATCACTAATAGTGGATGGGAAAAATGTACAGTTAAATCTTCCTAAAAATATATGTGATGAAAATCCTGAAGGGATTATGATTGTTTCCAATAGAGAAAATCTGGAAATAGTTAGATTATATCCTGAAAACCTAGTTATAGGAATAGGTTCAAGAAGAGGGATTGAAAAGGAAAAGGTGTATGATTTTCTGATTGAAGTATTAAAAAAACATAATCTTTCACCTAAAAGTATAAAGCATTTTGCAACAGTGGATTTAAAAGCAGATGAGGAAGGGATTATTGAAACTGCTAAGAGATTTGGTAAAGAGTTAAAAATTGTCAGTAGAGAAGAGATATTGACAGTGGAGGATATGTTTCAAGGGTCGGAGTTTGTGAAAAAAGAGATAGGCGTAAAAGCTGTTTCAGAGCCTTGTGCATACTTAACATCAAGTAAAGATGGAAAATTTATAGAGATAAAAGCAAAAAAAGATGGAATGACAATTTCTATTTATGAGGAGAGATTTATTTATGAAAAAAGGTAAAATATATGTTGTGGGAATAGGACCTGGAAATATGGATGATATAACAGTTAGAGCATATAGAGTTTTAAAAGAGGTAGATGTGATAGCTGGATATATAACTTATATAGATTTAGTAAAGGATGAGTTTGCTGAAAAAGAGTTCTATGTATCAGGTATGAAAAAAGAGGTTGCTAGATGTGAGCAAGTATTAGAGATAGCAAAGTCAGGTAAAGATGTTGCCTTAATTAGTAGTGGAGATGCTGGAATTTATGGAATGGCTGGAATTATGATAGAGATAGCTCAAAAAGATGGATATGAAGTGGAGGTTGTTCCAGGAGTAACATCATCAGTGGCTGGAGCAGCAGTTGTGGGAGCACCTCTTATGCATGACCACGCTACAATAAGTTTAAGTGATCTTTTGACTGATTGGGATGTAATAATAAAAAGAATTGATAAAGCTGCAGAGGGAGATTTTATAATATCTCTTTATAACCCAAAAAGTAAGGGAAGAACGACTCAGATAGTTGAGGCCAGAGAGTTAATGTTAAAACATAAAGCTCCAGAGACTCCAGTTGCACTATTAAGACATGTGGGAAGAGAGGACGAGAACTATACATTAACAAATTTACAGGACTTCTTAGACCATGAGATAGATATGTTTACAGTTGTTATAATAGGAAATTCAAAAACATATATTTCCAATGATAGAATGATAACTCCAAGAGGATATCATATATGATTTGGGTTATAGGTGGGACAAAGGACTCTAGAGATTTTATAGAGTCCTTTCCTTTTAAAGGAGAGTTGATAGTAACAACTGCAACAGAGTATGGAGGGAAGCTGTTAGAGGGAGTTAAAGATATAAAGGTATTTTGTCAAAGGCTGGATTTAAATGGTATGAGTGAGTTTATAGAGAGAAACAGTGTGAAAAAAATTGTAGATTTATCCCATCCATATGCAGAAGAGGTTTCAAAAACTGCCATAGAGTGTTCTAAGCTAAAAAATATTGAATATGTGAGATTTGAAAGGGAGAATTTAAGTTCTGAAGAGGGTGTTATAGAGTTTTCAGATATAGATACTATGATAAAATATTTAGAGAGTTTATCAGAAAATATACTGGTAACACTGGGAAGTAATAATATCCATAGATTTGAGCATATGAAAAATAAGTCGAATATATATTTTAGAATTCTTCCTAAATGGGAGATGGTAAAAAAAGCTGAAGAGTTTGGGATTCTACCTAAAAATATTATAGCCATGCAAGGACCTTTTTCTAAAGAATTAAATGTTGCAATGATGAGGCAACTTAATATAAAATATATTGTGAGTAAAAAAGGCGGAGATACTGGTGGAGAGAGAGAAAAAATAGAAAGTGCAAAAGAGATAGGAGCTATATCGATACTGCTATCCAGACCAAATGTGGAATATCCAATAGCATTTTCAAATATAGATGAACTTATACAATATATTATTTAAATATTAAAGGGGGAGTGGTCATGATTTTTATAGGGGTTTTCGGTTTAAAAAATACAGAGGAAAAGTTAAGAGATGTTGATTTTGAGTGTACAGGGTGTCTTTCTGAAAAAGTTGAATTATACGCACTGAGAAGAGTTTTTGAGTTTTTCTTTATACCGATAATAACATTGAAGAAGAAACATGTAATAGCCTGTCGTACTTGCAAAAGCATATATAAGCTGAAAGAGAATAAAATGGAAGAGATTTTATTAAAAGGAAAAGTTAGATATGAAGATGTGGAGGAAATAGTTAAAGAGTACTAAAATAAAATTAATTGTGATTTAACTAAACATAAATTTAAAATATGTGAACCATTCATTTTATAAATAGTTTTATCATTCAATATTTATATAATAACATTGACATTTTATATGAAAAGCTGTATATTTACACTATATGAAAT
>NZ_DBGBQB010000335.1:0-17796 GCF_048470075.1 Cetobacterium sp.
GTTTGATTTGGTAAACGAAAGTGGTGTAAAAAATGATTAGTTTACAAATTTTTTGTAAAAATGGGGAGGATTTATATGAAAAAAAGAACGACTCTTTTTCTTATGATTTTAATCTTGTTATCTAAAATAGTTTTAGCAGTAGAATTTGACTTGATAAGAGTAACACCAGTAAATGAGTATGACAATGGTGATGGAGTAGAGTATAAACTCAGCTTAACAAATGATACAAATATAGCTATTGAGGGGAATTTAAGTTTTCCCATTGCAGATTTAATATCAGGATTAGATGGAGGTGGAGAAGGAAGCGTTTTTAGCAATATACAAAACAGTGCTACACAAACTGGAATTGGGACTAGTACAGGTAGCTTTGATTTAAATGGAAATTTAGAAGTAAAAAATTTTATATTGGGAAGTGGTGGGTCTTTAGTGTATACAGTTAAGGCACAGATAAATCCTGATGTAAATGAAAAAATAACTGTAAAAGCGACTTTAACAAATAGTAATAATCAAGTTGTAAAAACTTTAGAAAATAGTATGGATAGAGTGCAGTACTTTTTAGATGTTGAAAAAACCTCAACCATTCCATACTACGAAAAAGGTGGAGAGGTAATTTATAACGTAGTAGTTAAAAATACCGGAACAGCAGCTATAAAAAGTATCGATATAGAAGATATATTGGATACCAATGCCTTTGAAAGTTCAAGTATAGCTGCAACAACTACAGGGTTTGGAACAAATCCAGGTGTGTATAACTCAAGTGGAAATTTAAAAGCCCAAAATGCCTATATAGCAGTCAATGGTAGTATAAATTATGAAATAACAGGTAAATTAAAAGATACATTTACAGGAACATTGAATAACAGTGTCTCACTGACAGCTAGAAAAAAAACAAAAAGTGTTGATGCTAGTCCAATAGCATTGGCAAAATATAGTTACACTTTAGAAAAAACGTCACTTAATAAAGATGGAAAATATCTACCTAATGGAGTTGTTGTTTATAGTTTAGTAATAACAAATACAAGTCCAACAATTCCAATAACAAATATGAGTTTAATTGACAAGTTATCTGATATAAAGGCTTTGGATGCAAAAGGAAACTTAGTTCCAGCTTTAGATACTTCAAGAGTTACTATATTGGGAACAGCGGAGACAAGCATTAGTTCAACTGGTAATTTTAATCCAACATCAGAGCCCAATATAACAAATATATCAATAGCTCCAAATGATAAGGTGACATATTTAGTAAGAACATATGTTAATCCAAACATAGTAGGAGAAATTAAAAATAGCGTTACAATAACTGATCGAAATGGAAATACCTTAGAAGCTTCAGATACTGGATTAACTTCAAAACCTGCCAATATAGCTATTACTAAAACTGCTCTTAGTAGTAACTTATACTCCCCAGGGAGTTTAATAAAATACTTAATAACTGTGGAAAATACAGGGGAAGGAATAGGATACAACCTAAATGTAGTTGATAATATTAGTTCGATAACTTCTCTATTAGCTAATGCTAGTGGAGTAGGTGCTAAGGATATTGAAGGGAATCCAGTGGATACATGGAGTATAGTAGCTAGTCTGGGAAGTGGTTCGACTGAGAGTACATCATCCCTTTTGCAAAGTGGTGGAGTTCTAACAAATTTAAATTTAAATGATTCTAAAGTTATAGTATATCCTAGTGAAAAGATTAATTATGAGGTATCAATTATTACAAAAAATACTGCTATTGGAGAGATTTCAAATATTGCTCAAACTGATGGAAAAAGCTCAACAGCTGTATATATGCCACAAAATACTATTACAACGGGAAATGAATCTATAACAATTACAAAATCTCCAATTCAAAATGAATATACTCCTGGTGGAACCATAAACTATAGCATAGTTGTTAGAAATTTAGATACAAAGTTTGCAAATAATGTATCTATAACAGATGCTCTTTCAAAATTAGAGGCCCTTAATACAAGTGGTGGACTCTCTTCTGTGGTAAAAAGTTGGATTTTAAATTTTGGGTCTAAAAGTGGAAATGGAACTGCTCAAGGAGAGTTTAATTATGGTGTATCTAATCCTGGAACACAGGATTTAAAACTAGAAGCAGATATTGGACCAGGAGGAGAGATTCGATATGATTTAGTAATCACTGTAAATCCTGATATAGTGGGGAAAATATATGATGAGAACTCAACGGGAACTGTAGTGGAGGACGGAAACGGAATTTCTATGTCACCTTATAAATTGGAGTTGCAAAAAGAGGTAAATGCGACAGAGTATACTCCGGGAAAGCCAGTAGAATATACAATAATAGTTAGTAATACAGGAAATGGAACTGCAGTAAATATACCTGTTGAAGATATTTTTTCAAAGATATCGACAGAATTGGTAACAGGAGTTCAAGGTCAGGCATATGAAAGTACATCTGTAACAGGGACTATTTATAATGCAGATGGTAGTATAAGCACATCTGGACCAGATAATGTGGGATTTACAGGAACATTGGTGGATAAAGATCTAAATGTCAATGCAATATTATCCCCAGGAAAAAGTATAGAGTATAAAATTACAGCAGTAATTAACTCTTTAGCTAAAGGAAAGATAATAAATATGGCAAAAGTGGATGGAGAATTGACTAGTGATAAAGGAATAGTAACAAGAACGACAAATGTAACAATAAATAAAAGTGTAAATAAAACATCATACCCAAATAATTTAGATTCTAATGGAAATCTATTAGGGGATGAAGCTATTACATATACAATAACAATATCCAACTCTTCAGAGAGTGGAATTGCTATGAATGTTCCTGTTAAAGATAGTATATCCACAATAAAAGCTGAACTTCTATCAGGAGGAGAAGCACCTGTATTTAAACCAAATTGGACAATAAAAACTGAATTAAATGGTGTGGGAACAACTGTTTCTGGAGCTCCAGTTGTAGATGGGAAAGACATAGATACAAGGGTTAATATAGCACCTGGAGGAAGTGTAGTATTCACAGTTGAGGGTGTGGTAAACAATACATCTAATCAGATATTTTATGGTGAATTTAGTAATAGTATAGTTGAAAATGGAAATATTTCAACAGCTACGACATCTCCTAAAATGCCATTTTTAAGGATTTCAAAATCCTCTACAAATACTAGCTATGTCTCTGGCGGTGAGATTGAGTATATAATTGTTATAGAAAATATAGGAGATGGATATGCAAATGATACAATAGTTCAAGATAATTTAGATAGAATTCTTGATGAAGATAAGAATAAGGCTTTTTCATCATGGACAATAACAGGAGTTGCAAAGGGATATGGAACAACTATAGGAAAGATAGCAGCTAATACTAATCTAGATACAAAAGTGGATATAGCACCTGGAGGAAGTGTAACTTATAATATAAAAGCACAGTTAAATAAAAATTTATCTGGGATAATCACTAATGAAGTCAGTGTTCAGGATATTCAGAATGGAAATATAAGTACAGCTTCTGCCAGTGAAGCTAATGCAGAAGAAGATGGAACTATTTTTATTAGAAAAACATCAAGTACCTCTTCAATAAACCCTTTGAGTAAAATTACCTATATAATAGACGTATTAAATAATTCTAAAAGTGTTGTAGAAGACATAAAAATAGTTGATGATTTAAATACTATAATTGGAAATTTAGCCAATGAAGATGGAACTTCAATTAAAGATGTAAAAGGGAAGGCTTTTTTGTCTTGGGAGATCTATAAGGGAAAGGATAAAATAAGTAAAGGTCAAAATGACAAATTGAATGATTTAATTGATAACTTAGCTCCACAAAAGGGAGTAGAATACAAAATTATTGCGACTCCAAATCCAAAGTTACTGACACAAAAGCTGAAAAATACAGCACTTGTCTATAGTGAAGATAAATTAGTTGGAAGTAGTTTCATAGAAAATAATGTTTTGGGGTCAAGTGGTGGAGTTATGAGAGGAGTGAATCTTTCTAAATATGTACCTGGAGAGACCTTGATATATACTATAAAGATAGCCCCAAATGGTGTAGGTTATTTAAATAACTATCCTATAAATGAAAATATAAATAAATTAGATGTAAAGCTTATGAATGGGACTACAGGAAATGTATTTTTTAATCCGACAACTGGAAAAAATGAGTTCACTGTAGAATTTGTAGAAAATGAATCTAAAATATCTTCAGGAACAATTCCAATACCTTTAAGCAGTATAAAGAATAACACTGATTTAACAGGAACTGTAGATGTGGCTCAAGGAGATTATCTAGTCTATAGGATAACTGGTAAAATTAGACCAGATATATTGGGAGATATAAACTATAAAGGACTAGTCACAACATACTATAGACAGAATTTGACAATTACAAAGCAAGCTGTTGGAAGTAATTATTTTCCAGGAAAAGAGTTAACATATATTTTAAGAGTTGAAAATAATAGCAAAGGAAATGCAGGACAGATACCTCTAGAGGATGACTTATCAAGTATTCAGGTAGAAAGTTCAAAAGGTGGTAATATCCAAGCATTTGTTCCAGGAACAATGAAAGTTAAAAACATAAAAGTTGGTGGTTATGGGGCTTCAGCTCCACGTCCAACAGATGAATCTAATATAAATGTAAATATTGATGTACCAGTAAATGGATATATTCAATATGAAGTTTCAGGTCAAATTGCAGATACTGCTGTTGGAACGATAATAAATGAGTTAGACGTGGATGAAGATACGGTTTCAGCAAGCTCTAGTTCTCCTCAAAATAGATTTTTAGCAACAAAAACTTTAGATAGGTACTTAGATGTTGATGGAGTAACAGGAGTTAGTACAGGATATGTTCCAGGTGGATATATTCAATATACTGTTAAAATCGTAAATCAAAATGGTGGAATCCTAAATAACTATCCTGTAAAAGATTTAATAGGAAGTATAAATACTACTTTAGCTAATGGGCAAACTGGTCCAGCTTTTGTAGGGTGGACAATTACAGCTGAAAAAGATAGCTCAGCAGCCACAGATTTTGGTACATTTAAAAATAATGAAAATTTAAGTACAACAGTTGATATAGGGCCATATGGATATATTCAATATACTATAGTTGGAAAGATAAATCCTCTAGCAGTTGGAAGTTTTGTAAACTCTGTAAATATAAATGGTGTGGTTAGAACTTCAGCCTTAGCTCAAATGGCTCCAGAAGTTATAGTTCATACTAAAAAAGTGTACAATTCAAAAGGAACTGAAGAGATTACAAACTATGCTCCAGGGGATACTGTTGTATATAAAATAGAGATTCAAAATGTGGGGAAGGGAACTTCTTATGGAAAAAGTTATTCTGATATATTGAGTTCTATAGTGGCAAATGAAGCTGGAAATGGCTCTAATAAAGTGAATCCATTTGATAATAAATGGCATATTTCTACACAATTATATGGTGATATAACAAGTTTAGGAGATTATCAGCCTCTAGATAATAAAGATATTAAAAGTTCAAATATGATAATAGCACCAGGAGGAAGTGTAGTATTTACAGTAACTGCAACAATTGGGAAAAAAATATATGGAGAGTTTCAAAATACATCAATCTATGATCAAAATATAAAAAGTGTAAATTTAAAACCATATCCAGGAGAACTTAAGGCTACAAATATTATTAAAACTTTGGCTGGGAATCCATTTTCACCACAGGATAAATATAAGCCAGGTGATAATATAACTTATGAGATAACTCTTAGTAATACAGGAAAAGGGATATTAAGTGGAGTAAAGATAGTTGATATTTTTTCAGGGATTATGACAGAGGAGTCAGGTGTAAGCAGTTTAGTTCAAGCTCTTCAAAATATTACTATAGGTACACCAGTAATAAATGGCAGCGAAACTTTTATAAGCTCCTTGGGAGGAGATACATCCACAACAATTAGAAAAAGTGCAGATATAGGACCAGGGCAATCTATAACTATACTGGTAAGTGGAGATATTAGTAAGAAAGCTTTAGGTGCTATTTCTCAAAATATTTTAACTATAAATGACAATAGTAGTATAAAATCAGATCCTGTGTATCCAGAACCTCCAGTTTTGAATGGGTCTAAAGTTTTAGTTTCTCCATCAGATGGAATATACAGACCAGGAGATAAAATCAAATATAGATTGACCTTAGAAAACAGCGGAGTTGGATATGGAAATGATATTGTTTTAAAAGATCTTATAGGAAATATTAGCACAGAGATAGTTGGTGGGAATCAAGGGTCGGCATTTGATTCGTGGAATATAGTGTATAATAGTCCAGTGGGTGGAGAGTTCACGCAATATACATATATCAATGGGAATATAAATGGTCCAAAGGGATTGGATACGACAATAGATATAGGACCAGGGGTTACAGTTACTCTGGATATAGAGGGAACTTTAGCTAATAATGTTGTTGGAAATATCATAAATACAGCTACATTAGGAGATAAAGACTATAAAGCAGATATGATTACTTTAAAACCAGCAAATTTTTCAGATATATCTGTCACAAAAATAGCTTCAAGTCCGACATATGTTCCTGATAGAGGAGTTGGATTTCAAATAGTTATAAAAAATAACTCAGATACAACAATTAATAACTTACTACTGACAGATTTAATAGGTGATATTGTTACAGAGCAAGTGGGAGGAGCACAGGGCTCAGCTTTACAGTCAGGTTGGACAATAACAACAACAATCATAGGTGATACTCAAAACTCTGCAATAAAAATACCTCATTTTGGAAATATAGTAAATGGTGAAATCGATTTAGCAAGTGGGACACAATTAACTGTGAATATATCTGGTGTTGCGGCATCCAAATCTTTGGGAAAGATAGAGAATGAAGCAAAATGGAGCTACAATGGTTCCACATTTTTAACTGAGAAAGTCAGTGTTATACAAGAGGCTGGAGAAATGACACTAACAAAGAGTGCCAATGTGAAGGAGTATATTCCAGGAGAATATTTAGAGTACACTTTAAATATAAAAAATATAGGAAATGGATATGTTAATAATGGAAAGATACTTGATAATCTTTTAGAAGAAAAAGTGGAGTTGATAGATGGAGGAGTTGGGATAGCATTTTCTGATATTAGGCTAGTTACTCAAAATGCATCTAGTTCAAATACAAAGTTAGGAACTGCAGATATGACAAATGGATACCTGCAAAATGAAGCTGATATATATCCAGGAGATTCAGTGGTAATAAAATTGAGTGCCAAAGTTAATGATAAAGCATATGGACCAATAACAAATACAGCTCAAGCGATAGGTGAAAAAACAGTTAGCTCCAATGTGACTTTGAACTCCGTAAAAGGAGTTCTATCGGCGAGTAAATCTGTGGATAAACTAAACTATGTAGATGGAGATGTATTAACATATACAATAAATCTATCAAATACAGGTCAAGGATGGTTAAAGGATGTAACTGTTAAGGATTTATTAAGTGAGATAAAAACTGAATTTGTAGATGAAACTATAAAACCAGCATTTGAGAGCTCTACAGATATAGATACAAAGTTAAATATAGCACCAAACTCCAAAGTGAAGATAACAGCTTCAGGAAAGCTAAAGCATAATACAGTGGGACAAATAGTTAACTATGCAAATGTCAATGGAAATAAAACAAATGAAGTAATATCAAATCCTTTAATAACAGATTTAAATTTAGTTATGACAGCAAATGAGTTTTATAAAGCTGGTAATGGTATTAATCCAAATGAAAAAAATACAGTAGATTTAACAATAAGCTTAACAAACATAGGAGATGTAGCCGCGAATATAACTCTTAAAGATGCAATTTTGAAAAATCTAGTGAAAAGTAACTTGCAAAATATGATTCAAGCTTTTAGCAGTTATCAAGTAACAGAGTTTACTTATCCACAAGGAGATAGTTTACAAATAAATGTTCCTTTAAATCAAGATATAACATCAGAGGAGATAAATGTATCTGGAAATTTGGAAAGTAAAGGGGTCATAACAGTAAAAATTAAAGCTGTATTGAATGAAACTGAATTGGAAGGACCTGTGGGGCAAATAGTAAATGTAGCTACAGTTGAGCAGGGAGCTAAAATAAATAGTGCATCAGCTACAATAAAACCTATGAGTGGAAAAGCGGATGTGATAAAAAGGATTAAAAGCATAGGTTCTAAAGATTATACAAATGGAATGACTTATTCACCTAAAGATCAGATAGTTTATGAGATTACACTTTCAAACGTAGGTGATGGTTATTTACAAAATCTAACTTTATCAGACAATGTAGAACTATTAGCTGTAGAGTTAGCTGGAGATACTTTAGGTAACGCATTTTCAAACTATAAATGGCAAGTGAGTTCTTCTAGTAAGAGAACGGTTATAAAGTCTGCAGATTTTATAGATGATAAACCTTTAAATACGGTGATAACGGTAGCTCCCCAATCATCAGTTACAATACTATTGACAGGAACAGTTTCAGAAGAAGCAGTGGGAACAATACCTGCAAATGAAGTTAGTTTTGGAAATATGACTTATAAAAGTCCAATCATACCACCTGCAAAAGGGGTGATGGAATTAAGTAAAAGTTTAGTGCAGGGAGATTCGTATATCCCAGGTGGAACAGTAATCTATCAAGTAAAAGTAAAAAATTCAGGAAAAGGATATTTAAATAATGTATCTTTAAGTGATTTAATAGGAAATATTACCACTGATTCCATAGGAAATACGACATCAAAGGCTTTTTCAAGTTGGACTGTTTCTGGAAAGCCTGATCCAGCTAATGGAATAGTATATGTTGATAACTCATATCCAAATAACAATAATTTAAGTGATGTCTTAGATATTGAACCTGGAGTTTCAGCAGTATTTACCATAGAGGGAATAATAAATAAAAATGTCTATGGAGATATAACAAATGAGGCCATAGCAATAGATGGAAGTGATGTTCAGAAAAAAAGTGTGACAATAACAGGTGAAAAAGCAGTATTGACTTTGGATAAAACATTTAAAAATTCAACATACTCTCCAGGAGGAAATCTGGAATTTACGGTAACTATATCAAATACAAGTGATGCAATAGCAGCTGGATTAAATATTCAAGATTTGATAGAGAGTATGACGGTGGAAACACTTGATGGAACAAAAAAATTTCCATTTAAAGCTGGATATAAAATAACTGCATCTATTGTGGGAGATTCGACAAACACGTCTTTGGATGTACCTACAACTGGAAATATTGATGTAACAGGAGATTTAGCTCCAAAGACTACTCTGACAATAGATGTTTCTGGTTTTGCAATAGATGATGCAATTGGTGAAATTACAAACAAAGCTATTTTAACTTATAATTCAACGGTAACAGAGAAAGTTGCAACAATAGAGCCAAATGTAGGAACTATTACAGTAACTAAAACAGCGACAACAACAGAGTTTATCCCTGGAAATGAGCTTGTGTATAACATTCAAGTAACAAATACAGGAACTGGATATGCCACTGGTATAAATATTGAAGATAATTTGAGTTCCAGTGAAGCTTTTGATGTGAGTAAAATTATAGCTACTTATACTACAGATAAACTATCAAAAATTTATAATTTAGCTATTAAAAATGGTATTTTAACAGCACAAGCAGATATTCACCCAGGAGAGAGTATAAACATTAAGGTTCAGACCACAGTTTTAGAAACTAGAATTGAACCAATTACAAATATAGTAACAGCTGATTATTTAGGTACTATTTATGATGATCAGATAACTTTAAACTCTGTACCAGGGGCTTTAAAAATAAATAAAGTACAGAGTTCTAAATATTATGAGCCAGGAGCGGAGTTCTATTATACAATAACTGTTGAAAACAGTGGAAATGGTTGGTTAAAAGATGTAACTATCTATGATGAAGTTAAAAATATCTTAACTCAGACTTTAGGAGGGAGAGTGGGGCCTGCTTTTAAGGAAAGTACCATAGGAGCTTCCATTTTAAGTCAAGGAATAAGTAATCTTCAGATTATTAATAATAAGAATTTATTGGTAAAAGGGGATATAGCTCCAAATACTGTAGTAACTATAGTCATAGGTGGAGAGGTTTCTGAAAATGTTGTAGGAGTTATTACCAATACAGCTAGAGCAACACAAAATGGAACACTGTTTAAAAGTCAGGAGGTAATAGCTATACAAAAAATACCTCAATTAATTTTAAAAAAAGTGGCAGATAGTGTTGAGTATGAAGTTGGAAAAACTATTAATTATACTATAACAGTGAGTAATAATACCATAAATAATGCTCCAGGAGTGGAGTTGGAAGATTTGATATCAGAGGTTACTGTTTTAGATTCTCTAGGAAATACAGTTCCTGCTTTTAAGCCAGGATGGAAAATAAGCTATAAAGCTGATCCTTTAACAACAGTTTCTGGAGTGGTAGAGAATGGAAAGGATATTAGAGCCATAATGGATATACACTCTTTTGATACAGTGACATTTTCAATAGAAGCAGAGGTTATAGATAATGCCATAGGTGCAATAAAGAATACTGTATATTCCATTGAGGCTGGAAATACATACACATCTTTTTTTGAATCTATTCCAAAAAACTCTGAGATAGAAGTTACAAAAAATCCACAGAGTGAGAGATATGTTCCAGGACAACGATTGACTTATGATATAACAGTAAAAAATATAGGACAAGGATATGGTAATGACATAGTAGTTCAGGATATTCTAAATAATATTCTAGTTGATACTCCAACGGGGAAGGTAAATGCTTTTGATATATCAACAGCTTCAATTAAAATTAAAGATATAAGTCCAAATGTGATATCTACAATAAAAGATGAGGTTAAGGGAAAAGATCTATATGATATTTTAGATATGCCTCCAAATTCGTCAGTAACATATGAAGTAGGAGCTGTTGTAGCACCGAGTGCCATAGGTCCATTAACGAATATAGTTAAGGCTCAAGGAGTTGTTGCAGAGAATACAATAATATCTGAAAACTATAAAATAATGGCTAAGATGACTCAGGAGCAAACTATGTATATACCTGGAAAAGAGGTCGTTTTTAGTTTAATAGTTGAAAATATTGGATTGGGATATGCTTATAATATTGATGTAAAAGAACTTATAACAGATAGTTTTTCCCTTGGAGTTACAGGGGAGAAAATAAAAAGTTTTAACTCATGGACACTTACAAAAGTAGAATCTCAAAATTTAATAAAAAATGCCAATGAGACTCCAAATTTAGATATACAGGAGTTTGTAAATATTCCTCCTAAAGGAGTTATTACCTATACTGCTACCGCAATTGTAAACAATGAGTTGTCAGGGGATATCATTGTGGAATCAGATGTAATAGATCCATTAAATAAAGAGGAGTTTAAAAATCATGTGACATTTATACCGCCAGAAGCGATATTATCTATATCTAAACTATCTAATAAAGAGAGTTATGGAGATGAAGATGAGGTTATAATTTACACTTTAAATGCTGAAAACATAGGTATTGGTAATATAAGTGGAGTGGAGTTGAAAGATGAGATAACTGAATTAAAAGGCAAGAATGGAAACCCTCTTTTCACAGAGTGGAGCATATCAGTTAAAGAGAGCGGAATCAGTGCCAATGAGCAAATTCCTGTAAATGATAATGAAAATATAAGTAATGTTGTAAATCTTAGATCAGATGGACAAAATAAAATAACATATACTATAACAGGAAAAATAAATAAAGGTATTGATGATACAATAACGAATACGTTCAGTGCTAAAAATCCTCTGACAGGTAAAGTTGAAACAGCGAGTGTAACAAACTATATAAAAAAGATACCTGATAATGAAGGGGAATTGAAAGTTATAAAAAGAGCTCTAAAAAGAGATATAAAAGTTGGAGAAGCAGTGGAATATGAGATAATTGTTGAAAATAATAATGAGTCTAGATTTATAGATGTTATCTTAAAAGATCTAATTCCACCTGGATTTAAATATATAAAAGGAACTACGGAGTTAGTAGAATCTGGAGCAGATGGAGTTTTAAATACCAGTGATGACTTAATGAGTGTTCCAGAACCGATTATAGGAAATGGATTAAATTTCCCAGCGATTACAATGGAGCCATTTACTAAATTTAGAGTTAGATATCTATTAAAACCAAGTATTGGAGTGACATTTGGAAAATATAAAAACCAAGCTTATATGACTTTAAATGGAGAAAAAATATCTAATACAGGAGTGGCAACAGTATCTATAATAGGGGATAGTCTACTGGATACAGCATCTATTATAGGAAAAGTTTTCTATGATTCAAATGGAGATGGATATCAAAATAAGGGTGAAAAAGGGATTCCGGGAGTTAGACTTATTACACCAACAGGAATTGTAGCAATAACTGATAGATTTGGTAGATATCATGTACCTGATGAATGGGTATATAGTAAAATGGGAGAGAACTATGAAATTAAACTGGATGTGACAACGCTTCCAGAAAATGTAGAAGTTTTATCCGAAAACCCACAAGTAAAAAGAGTTACTCCGCAAGGATTAACAAAGTTCAACTTTAGTGTGAGAGGAGTAAGTGGTAAAACAGTTGTGGATAAAAATAGAGTATACTTAAAAGAGGGTGCAATTTGGGTAGTGAACGATTCAATAGAGATTGAGCCAGAATTGATTTTAAGTTTGCCAGAAAGAGCCATAGTAAAGAGTGGAGAGCTTAGTGAAAACCTAGAGTTTACAATAAAAACTAATTATGGAGATTTTGTATCAAAATATGAAATCCAGATATACTCTCAAGAGGACAGTACTCTGGCATCACCAATAGGTATAATTTCAGGAGATAAAATATACAATGATATGAAAGTAAATTGGAGTTCTGAAAGAAAAAGTAAATTGGATTTCAGTGCTGGAAAGCAACTTAAAGTGAGGCTTAAAGTTTGGGATAAATCTAATAACTTCGATATTACAGAGATTGGTTATATAGATTTGGTTTCAAGAAAACCAGTGTTAGATCTATTCGACTATGAGAGTAAAAATGAGGTCTTTTTACAAGTTCAAAATATACCTTTAAATACTGGAATGGCAAGATTTACTGGAGATGGGTTAAAAGATATAGAGAAAGTTTATATAGGAGAGGATGAGTATGATGTAAATCAAGATACTTTTGTAATCTCTAAATATATGCCAAGTGATAGATACGATATTCCTATTAAAGTTATAGATAAAGATGGTAAAGAGAATGAGTATTTTTTAAAAGTAACTTTACCTGAAACATACTATATGGGAACTGGAATTGCAGATTTTTCTATTGGAAGAAACTATATTTCAGGAAATCAAGAGGTGTTGGATACCGACAATCCGTTTGGTCCAGAATATTTTGCAGACAACATCTATAATGAGGGAAGAATAGCTTACTATGGAAGAGGAAAATATAGAGATAAATTTAGATTTGTGGCACATATAGATACAAAAGCAAATAGTGTAAATGAGATGTTTAATGATATATTAAAAAGAGATAAACAAACTTTATTTGAAAGAGTTGAGGATACAGATTACGCATACTATCCAACTTATGGTGATAAATCATATGTTTATAGAGATGTTGAAACAGATGGAAAGATATATTTAAAACTTCAGTATGAAAAGTCATCTATTATGTGGGGAAATTATAATACTGGGTTTACAGGCTCAAAGTATATGCAATATAACAGAAGTTTATATGGAGCTAAAGGAAGTTATATTTCCAATGAAACTACAAAATTTGGTGATGATAAAACTAGCTTAACAGGATTTGCATCTGAACCTGACTCTCTATTTGGACATGATGAGTTTTTAGGAACTGGTGGAAGTTTATATTTCTTAAAAAATGGAGATGTTTTAAGTGGAACAGAGAAGGTTTGGATAAAAGTAGTCAATAGTAATACCAGCTTGACAGAAAAGATTATGTATCTTCAGGAGGGGAAAGACTATCAATTTGACCCATATCAAGGAAGAATAATACTTAATAAACCTTTAAATGGTGTGGTTTCTAATATTGATGGAGATATAATACAAGGATCTCCAAATGGAAACTACTACTCCTATTTAGTTGTAGATTATGAATATGTTCCAACAAATTCTCAAAATATCAATGAAAAAGATTACGGAATTCGTGGACAAAAGTTTATAAACGATAATATAGGTATTGGAGCAACTCATATTAAAGAGAATAGAGATGGAAAAGATTATACTTTATCAGGAGCAGAGGTGATTTTAAAAGCCACTGAAAATACATATTTCAAAGGAGAGGTAAGTAGAAGTGAAGGAGTACAAAGTGATAACTCTTTTATATCTTTAGATGGAGGTCTTAATTTTAAGAAAATAAGCAACAGTGATGAAAATATCTCAGGAAATGCTTATAGTTTTACAGGTGTGCTAAACTTTGCAGATTTAAATCCAGAGATTTTCTCTCCATATGGAAATGATGTAAGAGCTTGGTATGATAGAAAAGAGAGTGGTTTCTCTTTCGCATCAGATCTAGGAGATAAAGAGCTTGAAAGTTATGGTGGTGAAATTAATTTTAGAAACTCCGATAGAGCCAAAACTAAAATAAAGTATGAGTATATGGAGAAAAAAGACTACTTGAACTCTTTAATTGATAAGAAAGAGAGCATAGGAATTCAACTGGAGTATTTAATTACTGAGAGAATAGCTGCAGGATTAGCTTTTGAACATGTTGAAGAGTTAGAAAAAGATAGCGTAGGAAGTGGAGATTTAGTTGGTGCTAGACTTGAATATGAAATTGATGAAAATACCAAAGTTTACACAGAGGGGCAAGTTACTATCAGTAAAAGTAATGGATATGAGACTAATAACATTATCACATTTGGTGGAGAAAAAGCTCTAACTGAAAAATTAACAGTAAATGGAAAAACAAGTTTTGGAAGTAGAGGCAACTACAGCGAGATAGGAGCGGACTATAGTGTGACAGATGACTATACAATCTATTTAGGGTATAGCATGGATGGAGAGGAGGATACCAACAAAATCACTGGAGGACAAAGAGCCCGTGTAACAGAAAAAATTAACATATATCAAGAGAACCAATTTTTAAAAGAGAAGGGTAGAAACGGAGTAACTCAATCCTATGGAGCGGACTATGAAGTCTATGAGGATGTCACTTTTGGAGCTTCCTTCCAGCTTGGTAAAATAGAATTACCTGACAATGAGGGTGAGAGTAAACGGAAGGGAGTTTCAGTTTACTCAAGAATAGAGAAAGCTGATTTTATGCTAAAAAACAAAATAGAGTACAGAGAGGAAAGAAATAATAATAAAATTAGACAATATTTAACAACAAATAATTTTAATTATGTATACAATGATGAGTATACTTTTGCTGGAAAAATTAATTTTGCTTTTACAGATGATATTGAAAACTCAAAATTTATAGAGAGTAGTATTGGATTGGCATATAGACCAGTAGAGAATGATAGACTTAATTTTTTATCACGATATACAATTATTCTAAATGATGAACCAGATGATTCAGATAGATCCAAGGCCTATATAATAGAGTTTGAATCGATATATTCAATAACTGAAAGATGGGATTTAGGACTTAAGACAGCTTATAGAAAAGAGGAGGATACATATATTAGAAACTCTGGAAACTCCATAGTTGTCAATAATAATCTATATTTAGTAGGGTTAAAGGCAAACTATACAATTTTAAACAATTGGGATATATATGGTCAATATCACTGGTTAGTGGATGAAAAAGAGAGTGATGTAGCTTCAGGAGCTATAATCGGAATTTACAAAAATATTCATAAAAATCTAAAATTTGGAGGAGGGTATAACTTCTCAGGATTTAGTGATAATTTAGGTGTTGATGACTATAAAGCCAACGGATGGTTTATAAACGCAATTGGAAGATTCTAAAAAGAGAGTCAAGGTTTATGAGGTAAAACTCAAAAACCTTGACTTTTATTTAATACCTCAAATTTGACTGAAAATATAAACTATGTTACAATATATCTATTACTTAAAAAAAGGGAGGTTTTACATGAGTGTGAACAAAAGAGAGAGAATAGGATTAAATGATGGAGGAACAAAATTTTTAAAAAACTTTTTACGAAAAGAGACCCCGATTTTTTACATTTCATTTTTTATCATTTTTACAATTTTATCAATTATTGGATTAAACAAATCCCAGTTCGAAAAGATAACAAAAGTATTATTAAATTCCATAATAACAAATTTTGGATTTTTGTATTTAATAATAGTATTGTTAATAGCATTGGTGTGTCTATATCTATGTTGTAGTAGTTATGGAGATATTAAACTAGGAAAAGATGATTCCAAACCTGAATATTCAAATATATCATGGTTTTCAATGCTTTTTTCAGCTGGAATGGGAGTTGGATTAGTATTTTTTGGTGTGGCAGAACCTATGACCCATTTTATAAATCCAATAGGGGGAATAGAGAGTGGCTCTAAATCAGCAATAGATTTTGCATTTAATACATCTTTTTTCCATTGGGGAATACACCCTTGGGCAATATATAGTTTTTTAGCATTGGGAATGGCGTATTTTCAGTTTAGAAAAAATGAAAAAGGATTGATAAGTTCTCTATTTTCACCTATTTTAAAGGGGAAAAAATATGAAAATCAAATAAAAATGGGAATAGATGTAATTGCAGTTTTAGCCACAATAACTGGAGTAGCAACAACATTGGGATTAGGAGCGCTTCAAATAAATAGTGGACTTAACTATCTTTTTAACATTCCAAATAATATGGTTAGCCAAGTTGTGATAATAGGAGTTGTAACAGTTATTTTTGTGTATTCAGCACTTGGATCATTGGATAAGGGAATAAAGACTTTATCCAATCTAAATGTATTTATATCTTTTTTATTACTTCTTATTGTTATTATGTTTGGTCCAACAATTGGTATTTTTAATGTTTTTTCAGAGAGTTTAGGAAACTATCTAAATAATTTTTTAAAAATAAGTTTAAGAACAAATAGTTTTGGAGATAAGACATGGTTATCGTCATGGACAATTTTTTACTGGTCCAATTGGGTTGCATGGACCCCTTTTGTAGGTACATTTATAGCTAGAATATCTAAAGGTAGAACTATAAGAGAGTTTATAATAGGAGTTGTAGTGATACCCTCACTGGTTTCATTTATCTGGTTTTCAGCTTTTGGAACTTTGGGTATATCTTTGGGAAAAGAGTTTGCAAAAGTTGCTATTGAACACACAGAAACAGCATTATTTCTAGTTTTTGGTAAATATCCTTTTGGAAATTTAATGAGTGGAGTGGCAATAATACTCTTAGCATCATTTTTTATAACTTCTGCTGATTCAGCTACCTATGTTTTAGGTATGATGAGTTCAGATGGGGATTTAAATCCTCCAAAGTATAAAAAATTAATTTGGGGTCTTTTTCAATCTCTTTTAGCAATAGCTCTTATATCTGCAGGAGGGCTGGAGATGTTAAAGACAGCATCAATAATAATAGCATTTCCACTGTTAATATTATTTCCAATAATGATTTTTTCACTTTTCTACTCTTTAAAAAGAGATAATTTTATAAAAAAACGTATAAAGTTAAAAAATGAGATAAAGAAAATGTCATTGGAAGAGATTGGGTATCTATCAGATACGTTAAAAGAGATCAGCGCAAAGTAAAAAATTATCTCAAACTTTATATTCAATGGGAATCAAATAGGAGCTCACATTATTTTGTGAGCTCCTATTTTTTTATTTCTATATAATCTATTTAAAAGTGAAGATAGATTTAATATAACTAAAAGTTTCTTTAAATTTTGTTAAGTTATTTTTCTTTTTAAAAGGTGGAGAGATAC
>NZ_DBGBQB010000336.1:0-6166 GCF_048470075.1 Cetobacterium sp.
GCTATATATAGAGAAAAGGCAGAAAAATTTTTTCTGCCTTTGTATTTTTATCTATGAAAAAAAGGAGAGATTAACAATCTCTCCTTTTAAAATCTTAGTTAGCTTTTTCAGCGTAAACTGAAACTTGCTTCTTGTCTCTTCCTAATCTCTCGAACTTTACGTATCCATCGATTAATGCGAATAGAGTATGATCTTTTCCACATCCCATGTTGTTTCCAGCGTGGAATCTGTTTCCTCTTTGTCTTACGATGATGTTTCCAGCTTTTACAACCTCTCCATCATACTTCTTAACTCCAAGGTAATTTGGATTAGAATCTCTTCCGTTCTTAACAGAACCTTGTCCTTTTTTCTTCGCAAATAATTGTATATTTAATGTAAATAGCATCTAAATTTCCTCCTTCTCTACAAGCTTTATGTGTTTAGGATAACCCTTAGATAGTTCTTTCAACATCAATACCATCGTATCTAACAATACATGAACCTCTTTTTCTTTATCCGAAAAATCCATCCCTCTCATATCAACGTCTAAGTACCCATCGGAGTCAATTTCAAACTTTGGCATAATATCCAAAATCTCTTGCAATCCTCCTAAAGGGAATTGCATTGCCATGGAAATTGCAGCACAAACAATATCTTGTCCATACTCAGCATATTCAGCATGACCATTGGCTCTGTATCTAACTACTTTACCATTTTTTTTAAATATTTCAATCTTTGTCATAAATTAATTATGCATTGATTGCAGTAACTTTGATCTCAGTGAAAAGTTGTCTATGACCTTTTTTCTTGTGATATCCAGTTTTTGGCTTGTATTTGAAGTTAACAACTTTAGCTCCTTTACCTTGAGCAACAACCTCTGCTACTACTTTAGCACCCTCTACAACAGGAGTTCCAACTTTAACGTCTCCATTGTTTGACACTAAAAGAACCTCTGTTAATTCTACAGTTGTGTTAACCTCAGCATTTAGTTTTTCAACTCTTAATACTTCACCTACTGCAACTTTGTACTGTTTTCCTCCAGTTTTTATAACTGCGTACATTCTAACACCTCCAAAAGTATAAAGATCGCTAGATTCGGTTGCTGACGACCTTATCCAAGCTTAATCTACTGTTTATTTTATCATTTTATATATAATTTGTCAACTAATTTATTTTAACCACTCTTGTGATACTGGTGATCCATTTCTAAAGATTGTAATTTTCTCTAACTCGCCTTTAGGCGTGTAACTTCTCCACTCTCCATTTTGAAGTCCTCCTGCAAGTCTTCCTTTCTCTCTAACCTTTCCATTGTCCCAGTATGCTATCCATTCTCCATTTCCACCTTTAAAATCCTCTTGGTGTAATATTTTTCCACTGTTGTCATACCAAGTTGCAGGTCCTGAAACTCTTCCCCCTGCATATGTTATTCTAGAACGAATATTTCCTGTACTTCTATAATAACTCTCCTGTACTCCATTTTTTACACCATCTACATACGCTTCTTTTAATCCAACTCTTCCAGCTTCTGAGTACCAAGTTTTATATCCATTTAATTTTCCACCTCTATACTCCTCAGTATAGTGTTTATGAACTCCTACTACTGCGGCAAATGTCCCTGTAAAAGGCACTGTGGAATTCCCATTATAAGCCAATTTATTTCTAACCTGTTTCTTTGCTATATTAACCTGATCAATACCATTTAGTGTAATCTCAGTTACTGCACTCTCTGCCAAAGCTACATTCTGCCCTGTATGAATTATATCGGTTTGGGGTATAAACTCTCCCTCTGACATAGTCGATATACTCACATCATACGCTTGTTTTGGTACTGTAGGTAATAAAATACGCTCCTCATCACTCATTCTTTTTTCTAAAGGAGTACATCCTATCAAACTTAACAATATAATTCCTACTACTATCTTCATCTTTTTCATACTCATATTTCTCCTAATAAGATTTTATATAAAAAATAAAGCCAAGGAATTTTTATAAAATTTCTTGACTAATTTGTTTCTTATTGATAGGCATTAAATAAGCCGGGTTTTGTATTTGTCAATCATTTATCTAGAGCTATAATTGCTTATAGCTTCAAGCAACTTACCCTGAGAGAGGACGAGCAACCCCTATTTCTCTCCTATTTAGTCTTGCTCCAAAGGGGGTTTACCTAGCTTCTTTAGTCTCCTAAAGAACTGGTGGTCTCTTACACCACCTTTTCACCCTTACTGCAAAAAACAGCGGTCTATTTTCTGTGGCACTTTCCTTAAAGTTTCCTTTAGTAGCCGTTAGCTACCCTTTTGCTCTGCGGAGCCCGGACTTTCCTCTTGCTAATGCAAGCGATTAACTCTAATACCTATCATTTCTTAACTTATATTTTCTCTTTTTTCTTTTTACCTGTATTATTCTAATAGATAATACTAAAAATGTCAACACAATTCCTAAAAATACCTTAGTTTTTAAAGTCATCTGTTCTAAATCTTTACTATCTTCTTGAGAATCAGATACTGTTACAAAGACTTCTTGCATTCCTTCAACTAAATTTATTGCCACAAGACCCTCATCTTTTTCCCCCACATACTCCTCAACATTTGTCAATAGTAGAGATAAATCTGAAGATATATCCTCTGGATTTAAATCTTGAGATATCTTTAACTGAACTTTTAATACACCATTTTCATTTTCATTATTTTTAACTAAATTTATTATTACTGTTTTTTCTTGATCCTCTACTTCAAATCCCTCATTTTCCTCTAAAGTATTCAAATATAGCTTATTTCCTGTTTTATCTTCAAAATTTTCTATTGTTTCTGTTAATTTTGTTTTAGTTTCTTCAGAAAAAACATTTCTATAATCATTTATTTTTCCAAGGACCAAAGTAGAAAGTATTAATGTACCTGTTATAACTTGTTTTAGCATTGTCTGTTCTCCTTACATTTTTTCAAATACTGGACCGTCATTAAAAATTGTGATATCTATTTCAAACTCTTTCTTTATTAAGTTTTCCAATAGGTTTGAAAATATCCACTCACTTTCAAAATGACCTATATCAATTAGATTGAAGTTCTCTTCTCGTGCATCCATAGCTTCATGATATTTTATGTCTCCTGTAATTAGAACTTGTGCCCCTGATTTTTTGGCTTTTCTCCAATAAGATGCCCCTGCACCACTGATTATTGCTACTTTTTTTATCTCTTTATTTTCATCTGATTTCACTACATTTATACTGTGCAATTTTAGTTTTTCTTTCAACAGCTCAGATATTTTTTCTAATTTTAAAGGTTCTTCCAACTTATAAACTCTTCCAATTCCGTATTCTCTTCCATTATTTTCTAAAGGATCCAATATTTTCCCTGACTTTAATCCCAATACATTTTCACCTAAAAAATCATTTAATCCAGATTTTCCTGAATCCAAATTGGTATGCATTGAATAAACTGATATTCCATTTTCGATTAATTTTATTATTTTTCTTCCTATTAAACTGTCACTTGATATATTTTTTAATGGCTTAAATATTGCTGGATGGTGCGTTATAATAAGGTTAGCTCCCACCTCAATAGCTCTATCTATAACTTTTTCTGTGAGGTCTAAAGACAATAAAACCCCATTGATTTTAGAATCTCTTCTTCCTACCAATAGCCCTACATTGTCCCAATCCTCAGCTAAAAAAGCTGGAAATTTTTCTTCTAAAAAGTTTATCAGTCTACTTAGTTTCATATTTTTAAACTTCTTCCTCCTCCTAGAGATATCTTTGTTAATGCTTCCTCAAATAAAGGCTCTCCCTCTCCTCTTTTTAAGTCCAACTCATTTTCAATCTCAAATAGAGACTCTCTTTTATCTCCAACCAATCCATAGTATCTCTTTAAAATCTCCTCTTCAACTTGAGATAACTTTTTAGGAACTGAAGTAAAATCAAGTTTTTCAACCTCATTTATCTTCTCCTCAATTATTTCAGATTTCTCATCTAGAGGTATCTCATCCACTTGCTCTTCCTCAAGCTCTGCCACTATTTCATGTTCTATTAACTCCTCTTTTCTCTTAGCAAAGTACCCTTTATACATGTACTTTTCTGTTTCAACTCTCTCATCTATGAACAGAAGCATCTCTCTTCTAACCCATAGTTTTATATATTCTAACACATCTCCATTAGATGGTCTATACTCTTCTAAAGCTTTTATAACTCCTATATTTCCCTCTTGTATCAAATCCAAGTAATCAATTCCTGCAATTAGATAGTCAAAAGCTATATTGGCAACCTCTCTTAAGTTTCCTTCCACTAATTTATGAGAACTTTCCTCCTCATCTAAAGTCTCCATAAGGTCATTTATCTCCTCTTTTGAAAGTGGTTGAATATATGATATCTCCTCTAAATATTCTCCAACAATCCCCTCTACAACATAGCTATTCTCTTCAACTTTTTCCTCTTTTCTAATATCTACGCTTTCAAGTTCCAACTTCAATCCTGGATTACTTTTTAAAAACTTTATAAAATCTTTATCTTCAATACAATTTGCTAATATCTCTTTTTCTAACTCTCTTACTTTCATGTCTGTCCCCTTTTTATTTTATTAATATAAAATGGGGGTATTAACCACCCCCATATTATCTTATACTTTAAAATCCTCAAGTTTCTTTCTTCTACTTGGATGTCTTAACTTTCTAAGTGCTTTTACCTCTATCTGTCTGATTCTCTCTCTTGTTACCTTAAATATTTTTCCAACCTCTTCCAAAGTCTTAGGCGCACCATCATTTAATCCATATCTAAAGATTAAAACTTGTTCCTCTCTACTACTTAAAGTTTTTAAAACATCATTTAACTGCTCTCTAAGTAAAGTTCTATTTGTTAACTCATAAGGATTTTGCATTTTGTTATCCTCAACGAAATCTCCTAACTCACTATCCTCTTCACTTCCTACTGGTGTTTCTAGTGAGATTGGGTCTTGGTTCATCTCTTGGATACTTTTTATCTTTTCAACTTCCATCCCTAATCTATCTGCTAAAACTTCTGGAGTAGCATCTTTTCCTGTTTCTTGAAGGTAAATTTTAGCCTCTTTTTTAATTTTATTGATTGTTTCTATCATATGAACTGGAATACGTATTGTTCTTCCCTGGTCAGCTATTGCTCTTGTAATAGCTTGTCTTATCCACCAAGTTGCATAAGTAGAGAACTTATACCCCTTACTATATTCAAATTTTTCAACAGCTTTCATCAATCCTATATTTCCCTCTTGAATTAAATCTAGCAGTTTTAATCCTCTATTTGTATGTTTTTTAGCAATACTTACAACCAGTCTAAGGTTCGCTTCTATAAGTTGTTGTTGTGAGTATTCGTCTCCCTCTAATGCTGCCTTAGCGTAACCTAACTCCTCCTCATGAGTAAGTAATGGAATCTGTCCAATCTCTCTTAAATACATTTTAATTGGCTCATCTACTTCCATTTCACCAGTTATACTAAACAGATCATCATTCACTAGGTCATCTTCACTAACCTCTTCTATATCATCAGGATTGAAATCAAAGTCCTCTGAATACTCCGTTCCCTTTTCATCCTCATCATCATCTTCCTCTAATTCAACAACAGGTCTCTTTACTATTGGAGTTATAACTTTTTTTATATCTTTTTTACCTTCGTCTCTTCTCTTAATACTTTCCTGTTTTTTGATCTCTTCTTGGGAAACTATCTTTATTCCCTGCTCTGTCATACCATTTATTAAAAACTCTATTCTTTCTGGTGGAAAATCTGAACTTAATTGGCTATTGATCTCTTCATAGCTTATTACTTTATTTTCCATTGCCTTTCTTAATAAAGCTAAAACCTTTTCATTTTTTATAAACTCCTTCATTAGTTGAAGCCTCCTCTATTGAATAATTATCTTTCAAAATTTTAAGCATTGATATTTTTAAACTCATTATACAATGCACGAAGGTCATTGAACTCGATATGTTGTTTCAATTTATCCTCTATTTTCTTTAGCTTGATATGTTTTAATAAGTTACTTCTCTCTTTTAATGCTTCTTTTAATTCTAATATAAACCATGACATAAAAATAATTTGAAACCCCTTTTCAATATCTAATTTATTTGAAAAATCATCTATAGAAAGTAAGGATATATTTACCAACTCCTTTTCCTCTTCTTGTGTAAGATTTCCTGTTAGAATTATATCTTTTATTATATTTGTACTCTTTTC
>NZ_DBGBQB010000337.1:0-2063 GCF_048470075.1 Cetobacterium sp.
GAGATACTAAGAGTTATTATATAAAACCCGAATTAAAATATGAATACATGAAAAAATCTTATTTAGTTTTAGGAGGAGATTTTAATAAAGGAGAATCTGATTATTGGTCTAGTAGTCATGCTAAAAATAATTTTACTAATCGTAATGCTGAAGGAATATTCTTATCTAATAACACTCAACTTGGAAGTTTTATATTTAATCAAGGATATAGAATACAGAAGATAGATTATAATCAAAAAGTTAGAAAAGGTATTGGAAAAGATAGAGATGGAAACTTTAAAGAGAATGCTTATGAAATTTCAACTAGTTATCTAATTACGGATGAATTAAGTTTATATGCAAGTTATAATCATACATTTAGAGCACCAACTGTTGATGAACTTGGTAGTTGGCAAGGAACTCCAGAAGTACAAACTTCAAACATCTTTGAGATAGGAACAAAAGGGTTGGTTAATGATTTTATTTATCTGTCTTCATCAATATATAGAAGCGAAACGGAAAATGAAATATTTTATTTAACCGCTGACAGTGGAGAAGTCACTGGAAATTATAACTTTCAAAATAAAATAATAAGGGATGGGATAGAAATATCTTTAGAACAGTATTTTGAAAAAATAACTTTAAAACAAAATTTTAGTTTTGTTGATCATAAAGTCGATGGTGGAAAATATTCAGGAAAAAAAGTTCCAGGAGTCCCAGAATATTTAGCTAATTTAGGAATTGGATATAAAATTATTGAAAATTTAGAACTTTCAACAACTTGGTTTTACTACGGTTCTTCATATGCACAATATGATTATGAGAACAAGTATTCTAAACAAGGAGGACATACAGAAGTTAATTTAAATCTAAACTATAAGTTTAATTCTGATTTATTATTATATACAGGGATAAATAACTTATTTGATAAAGAGTATTTTTATGCAAAAGCTCCAATAAAAAAAGGGGATGTTTTAAGATATTATTATGGTAATAGAAGAAATATCTATGCAGGATTTAAGTATAGTTTTTAATTAGATTATATGAATCTGTTAACTAAAGATGAAAAATAGGTCCAATTCCTAAAAAAGGGATAAAGATTTTCGACTTGAAATATTTTTGTAAAAAAATGATATCACAAAAAGACATAGCTTGTCTATGCCTCAAAAAGAATATTCTTTTTCTTTGTTAAAATAGCAGTAGATTTTTTCTGCTGACTTCGCTATATTCTACGCCAGCAACTTTGGCAGGAGTAAGGTTACTCAATCCTTTATGCGGTGTAATGTAGTTGTAGAAGAAAAAGAAGCCTTCTAATAGTGCGTTTACACTTGTTTCGCACTTTAAACCGTGGGTTGTTCTATATTTATGTTTGAATCTTTTAAAAAAGCTTTCAATTAGGTTGTTAGTTACTTCGTCATACCATGATTGAACTTTAATATGTTTAGATTCTGAGAATACTATTTTTGTTGGAATATTGTAGCTAGGTAATCTATCAGATACTATTGATTTAGGTGCTCCAAATCGCTTTTTAACCTTATCAAACAGGTGGAAAGCAGAGGTTGCTTCTCTTGAAGTTGTAAGGTACCAATCAATAACGTATCTAGTTTCAGAGTCAATTAAAGTCCAGATGTAATATCTTTTACCTTTGATTTTAATTACAGTTTCATCAACGTGCCACTCATCAGATAGATTTAAATCTTGCGGAGTATATTTAGAAACGATATCTTTAAATATGCTTCCAAAACCTTTGATCCATTTGTAAATGGAGACATGAGAGATTTTAATATTTTTACGATCTAAAAGGTATTGTGAAATAGCTCTTGTGGTAGCTGAATGAACAAAATACATATACAAACCATCAATGACAACATTGATATTTGTTTGAAGTCTTTTGATATTAATTGTTTTAGATTTAAATTCAGAAGAAATACTATCAAAATTAGAAGTCTTTTTTACTGCAATATGAATATGATTACACTTTCTGGAATTGCATTTAAACCTAGAATAGTAAAGATAATCATGATGCAAATATGTTCCTGAATTACAAATAGGACATTTAGGATATGAACGCCTATTATCACCGA
>NZ_DBGBQB010000338.1:0-2644 GCF_048470075.1 Cetobacterium sp.
AGGTATCTCCTACAAAGGGTAGATTATCTTTTAAATTTTTGTCAATTGCATTTATTTTATTTTTAAATATATCAATAGCGGTGTGATAGGTTTCATTTCGATAATGACCTCTTGCAGAGGTCAACTCTGATGTTTCACCCACATGAGCCATGGGAACAATATCAATACCATTTTCTTTTGGACCTAAATCATGTGTACTTCCCTCTAAGTAAGCGGAATTTATACCTTTTTTTTTATTTATTTGATCTACAACCCTTAGAATGTTCTCATAAGCTCCTTTTTCTATTGTTTCTGGTGGTATGGTTATTATAGGTAAATCACTTGTGTATATTTTACTGTTCAGTGCTAATAGTGCTAAAAGTAAATATTTATTTTTCTTCATTTATTATCTCCCCTTTAAAACTTAACATTTAATCCTATATAGTAGTTTCTCTCTGGTGCAGGAACAGCTTCAATACTTGTCTCTCTTAAGTTATATTTAGTAGAAGCTAAATTTTTAATACCAGCTCTAATAGATGAATACTCATCTAATTTATATGTAATTCCTATATCTAAAACACCATAGCCGTCAATTTTATAACTAAAACTTTTATCCTCTTCAGTCATCTCTCTTCCCTCTTTACTACTTATATAGGTATAAGTTCCATTTAAAGATAGATTATCTGTTAGACTATATTTTGTTCCAAGTGTCAATTTAGCTTTAGGAACTAGCGGAACTGTGTCTCCTTTTTTTATCTGAGCCTTTTCATTTCCCTTTAATGTTTTAGCATCTATTAGAGTTAAAGATTCACTAAATGTAAATTTTCCAAAATATTGTTCAGCTTCAGCTTCTAGTCCGAGTCTTCTTGTTTTTCCAATATTTTTATATTGCCATCTTTTTATAGCTGGATTTGTAACACCAGATTGAATTAAAACTATTTCGTTATCAGTATCTGTTATAAAGAAAGTTAAACTTGCATAAGAGTCATATATATAATCTCTAAATCCAAGTTCCACAGTATTAGTAGTTTCAGCTTTTAAATGATTGTCCACATAGATAGAAGCCACATTGACATTTGGGGGAATAAAGAATCCCACATTTTTATCAGAGTATAATTTTTTATCATGAATTTTATCTGTTAACTGAGATGGAAAAGGAGTAATAAAACCTCTTTCATATCTTGTGTAAAAATTTCCAGTATCTCTATACTTATATAGAAGTCCCAGCTCTCCAGCATAATTTTCCATTTTTCTATCTGTTTCAATTGTTTGAATTTTAGGGTTAATCAGTGGCATCTCATTTGGACCATTTACTCTATTACCGGTGTACTCTGTATACTCACCTCTTATTCCAGTTGTAAGATCAAGTTTATTTGTAAGATTATATTTATTAAATGCATATATTCCATGAGATTCTTTGGTTAAATTAATTTTAACTTTATTTGTTACAGCTTTTCTATCACTAGGAGATAGAGCAACGTACATACCATATTCATTGTAGTATGTCTTTAAAATTTCTGAAATCACCTTAGAATCTCTTTTTATATTGGCTTTGGTGTAGTCATAACCTAAAATTAATTCACCTTTATCATATTCATATTTAGTTTTTAATTTGACTCCATTCTTCTCCTCTTTAAACTTTGCATTCATAAGAGATTTAACATCATAAAAATTGTAGTAAGCTCTTACATCAGAATACTTTCTAGCTGACAATTCAATTATTATGTCATCAATACTCTCTGTGGATATATCTCTTTCTTGTTTTTGATTAAAAAAAGATGCGCCAAAAAGTAGTTTGTCAGTGGCCCTATACTCATAGTCAAAAACATTACTTTCAGACTTTGTAACAACATCTAAGTTTAGTCCTGGAGCTTTTCTATTTTTTTCTAAGATTTTTTTACTGACCTCATTTGTTCCATTGTCTTTTTCATTACCCCTTCTACCTTGATAACGAATCTTGTGTTTGTCGTTTATTTTATAGTCAAACCCTCCTAAGAAGATTTTATTTTCTTTTTCCTCATTTTCTCTATATCCCTCACTGTTACTATAGTTAAAACCATAGTTGACATAAAGATCTTTTGTTACATTGTATCCTCCTGCGAATCCAAGGTCTCTATCATCAAAAGAACCATAGTTTAAATCCATAAAAAAGTTATTTTTCGTGGCATTGGAATTTGTTGAGATATTAATAACTCCACCAACAGTTCCACTGCCATATAAAGTAGCTCCTCCCCCAGGAATTATTTCAATTTTTTTTATACTTTCAACGGGAATTGAGTTAATAGGTAAACTTGCCATAGACTCCTCAGTTGGATTGATAGATATTCCATCAACCATAACTTTAACTCTACTCAAAGATTTTTCTCCACTTCCTCTCATATCTATTCTTGGTCCAAAAGCTGTATTTTGAACTATAACCCCTGGAGCTTCCCTCAATATGGCTTCAACATTTTCATATTTCTTTTCTTGTATTTTTTCTTGAGTGATTATAGTCGTATTTTTAGATTCTACAATATTAAATATTGACTCTGTACCTCTAGTGTTATCGGTTATATGAGAGGCTTGTAATTCTACAACCCCCACATCATCTGCATATGAGTTTGCACAAAATGCTAAACACATAACAAATAAGTATTTTTTCATTAAAATCCCTCCACAATGTTGC
>NZ_DBGBQB010000339.1:0-2421 GCF_048470075.1 Cetobacterium sp.
GTTTATAAAACAATCTATTACCAACTCTTTAGAGTTAGCTGTTATATCAACTTTTGCCGGGATATTGATATCACTTCAAGGAGCATACTCACTGAATAGATTAAAAAAAGAGTCTAAAAAAAATATACTACTACTTATAAATATGCTTTCAAATTTCAGTGGAATACCACTTGCCTTTGCATTTATTATTCTTCTTGGAAGCAATGGAGTAATGACAATTTTACTAAAAAATATGGGATTGATAGATGGCTTTGATGTCTATTCAAAAACGGGACTGATACTTATGTACATATATTTTCAGCTACCTTTAGGACTGCTTCTTCTATATCCTGTATTTGATAGATTGGACCCACAGTGGCAAGAGATGGTGAATATATTGGGAGGGGGAACTTTTACATTTTGGAAAAGAGTTGGAATTCCAGTTATGTTAAAGGAGATTTTAGGAACGGTGCTAATAATGTTTGCCAATGCTATGGGTGCTTATGCTTGTACATTGGCATTGACAAATGGAGCATACAATGTAATGACAATAAGAATTACAAGCTATATAGCTGGAGAGGTTACATATGAACCTGGAATAGCTAGTGCGATGTCAATTTTACTGGGGGGAATATTGATTTTTGTTGTAATAACAAATGAGTTATTGTTAAAAAGGAAAAGAGGAAGATATGAGAGATAAAATTCATAAGTGGATAGTAACAAGTATATTGACTACGCTTTGTTTACCTATATTTGGGACTTTTCTATATTCTATTAGTTCTAAATGGACAAATACTCTACTTCCACAGGGAATTACTTTAAAGTGGTATTTAGAGATTTTTAAAAATGATATGTTTTTAAATGCTGTGAAGAAAAGCTTTTGGCTATGTTCAATATCCCTGATTTTTATAGGGATAATATTAGTCCCAACCGTATTTGTAGCCACATACTACTTTAAAAAAATGGAAAAAATAATGAATATCTTAGTCTTAGTGTGTTTTGCTATTCCAGGTGCAGTGGCGGTTGTAGGACTTATAAAACTCTATTCAAATGAACCATTTAGGCTGGTAGGAACAATATATATCCTGATGGGAGTATATTTTGTTATGACATATCCATTTGTTTATAGAGGTATCAAAAATAGTTTAGATGGCTTAAATATAAGGGAACTCATTGAAAGTGCAAATATTCTTGGAGCTCCAACTAAGATAGCATTTTTTAGAATTATAGTTCCAAATATATCAAAAGGGCTTAGTGTATCAATGCTTTTAACTTTTTCAATGCTATTTGGAGAGTTTTTATTGGTTAATATGCTAGTTGGGGGAAAGTTTCAAACTGTTCAGATGTATATAAATAGTATTAGGGGTGGATATAGTGGACATTATTCTAGTGCACTGGTAGTCACATATTTTATGATACTTTTAATGCTAACAACTTTGGCATTTTATCTGGGAGAAAAAAATAATAGGAGATAGATATTATGAGCTTTATAGTTGGAAAGAATTTAGAGAAAAGATATGATAAAACAACAGTTTTTAAGAATATAAATTTTATTGTAAAAAAAGGGGAGTTTGTAACGCTATTAGGACCATCTGGTTGTGGGAAGTCCACTCTTTTAAGATGTATAGCGGGACTAAATGAGATTAATGCAGGGGATATCTATATAGATGGTGAAAATGTGACAGATAGATCAGCCAAAGATCGTGGAATAGGAATGGTTTTTCAAAACTATGCCCTTTTTCCAAATATGACAGTTTTTGAAAATATAGCTTTTGGTTTAGAGATGAAAAAAATGAAAAAAGCTTATATAGAGAGGAAAGTTGAAGAGATGTTAAAATTAGTTCATCTTGAGGAAAAAAGAGATTTTTATCCCAATGAACTTTCAGGGGGACAAAAACAAAGAGTTGCTATAGCGAGGTCTTTGGCTACTGAACCAAAAATTTTACTTTTAGATGAGCCGCTATCAGCATTGGATGCAAAAGTTAGAAAATCTTTAAGAGAGCAGTTAAAAGAGATACAAAAAAAGACTCATGTGACAACTATTTTTGTAACTCATGATCAGGAGGAAGCTCTAACAATATCTGATAGAGTATTTATTATGGATAGGGGAGATATAGTACAAGTGGGGACTCCAGAGGAGATCTATACAAATCCCAAAACAGTTTTTATGGCTGAGTTTATAGGGAACTATAATATTTTAAAAGCGGATGAAACTACAAAAGTTTTTGGGAATGAGGTCTTTGGAAACGTTGCTATAAGACCAGAAGCAATCTATATAAGAGAGTTTGAAAGAAACTATAACCTTGATGAGTTTATAATAAAAAAGGGAAGAGTAAAGGATTTCTCAATTCTAGGAAATGTTATTAGATATTTTATAGAGTGTAAAGGTGTTAGTTTAAGAGTAGACCTTTTAAATAGAGGAAGAGGAAAACTTTATGAAAT
>NZ_DBGBQB010000340.1:0-26204 GCF_048470075.1 Cetobacterium sp.
CGGAGTTCTTATCAGAGACACACCCAACACTGGTAAAAAAAGTTGGAATCTATGATGTATTTGGTCAAAGTGGAAAGGCTGAAGAGTTATTAGAAAAATATGAGTTAACATCAACTAAGTTAGTATCAGTAATAAAAGAAAACTTATAGAAAATATATAGTATAGAGGCGAGTTGAACTGGCCTCTATATTTTAATTAGGGAGAAGAGATGGAAAGAAAAAAAGGAATAAGAACATTTATAGCATTAACAGTAAGTTTTATAATATTTAATATATTTATTTCATTATCTTCTAATAGCTATTTTATTGGGAAAGTATTAAAAAATGATTATTTTTTGACAATAGAGTTGCAAAATGATGAGTCAAAAGAGAAAATACAGGAGTTTGAGAGATTTCTTTTAGAGAATCCAAATGTAAAAGGAACAAGATTTTTGTCAAAAGAGGAAGCTTTTAGAAATTTACAGAAAGAGTTAGAAATAGTAATACCAAAAAGTGAAAATCCATTACCGAATTCAATAATTGTATACTTTAAAGAGGAAAAAAACCTTCAAACTATTCAGGAATTATTAGATGTAAATCCTATGGTTAGAGAGATATATATAGATAGTCAATTTTTACAAAACACGCAAAGAAAGATAAGTGCAGCAAATGTATCACTATTTATTTGTTTATTTTTATCTATGGGTATGTATTATCCTATTACAACAATACTTAGAGGAACTATAATAAGAGATTATATAATATTTTCAATAAAAGCCCCTCAAAATAAGAGAAACTTTATGGTGGCAAGAACTAAAAATTTAATACCATTTTTTGTAAGTGCATTGGTTGGATGTATGGTATTTTTTAATATCTATATAATTTTAAGAGAGAGATATCAGCAAATTTTATCCAACCTAATTCTTCAGAGTTTTAAACAAATTATAGTGGTAGAGATTATAGCGACCCTAATACTGTTGATTTTAGCTTGGAAATCCACTGGAAAGCTAAAAAAAGATGAGGTTTAACTATGAGGGGATTAATGATTTTTTTTATTTGTAGTACTTTTATATTTGGAGATAGTGTAGATAATTTAAAAAATAAAATGAAAAAAATTGAAAGTGAGATAAAGCAGAAAAATAGTCGAATAGAGCATATAAATTCGGAAAAAATAAGTGTAGAAAAACAGATTGAAAACATAAATTCAGAGATTAAAGACATTGAAAAAGAGAGTGTAAAGCTTCAAGAGGAGATAAAGATAGTAAATAGGAATATAGAGTATGGTGGATTGAACTTAAATGTGAGTAGTAAAGCTCTAGATAGAAAGAAATCAGAGTATAAAGCTAAAATGATAGAGGTAACTAGAAAGTCTACTTTGGAAAGTGATACAAAAGATAGAAGTATTGCAAAAAGAAGCTTTTCAAGACTTTTATATGGTGATTTAGAAAGTATGGAGCATATAAAAACCGTTCAAAGCTCAATAGAGCATGTAAAAAAGAATATTGAAAATGATAGACAAAAACTTACGGTGTTAAAAAGAAAATTAGATTCCAACAAAAGATCTATAGAGATAAAAAAACAGGAAAAAAATAGACTTATAGCAAAATTGAACCAAGAGAAAACAACACATGTTAAAACTATAAGTAAATTAGAAATACAGAAAAAAAGTATTGAAAAAGAGATAGAAAGAATAATTAAAGCTAGAAGTGTCTCTACAAAAAATATGAAGTTAAATACAGCTGTAGCTAATTTAGGAAAGTTCTTAAAACCTATTCCAGGAAATATTGTGGTTAAGTTTAAAGAGAAAAAAAATGGTGAGGTTGTAAGTAATGGAGTTGAAATTGCAGGGAAGATGGGTTCAAAAGTTAAGGCTGCAACAAGTGGAAAAGTAATATATGCAGATAAATTCCAAGGATTAAACAACGTTGTAATGATAGATTATGGATATAATACTATTGGAGTTTATGGAAATCTAATAGCTGTTGGAGTAAAGTTGAATCAACAAGTTCAAAGAGGACAGGATATAGGTGTTTTAGGATTGAATACCGACAGTAAAGCAAATCTTTACTATGAGGTAAGATTTAACTTAAAACCAATAAACCCAGAAAATCTATTTTAACGGAGGGGAAAGATGAAGGGAACTATAATTTACAATGAAGATAAAGAAGAAGCAGTAAAACTATATCATAAGTTACTGAAATTTTTTAAACAAAAAGATATAGAGATAGTTCCTAGTACTCATATATTAGAGGCAAATTTTGCTGTTGTTATAGGAGGAGATGGAACACTGCTTAGAGCTTCTAAAAGTTTAATAAAGAATTCAAACATAGATGTTTTTGCTATAAATGCAGGATCACTAGGATTTTTAACAGAGATAAAAGTTGAGGAGTTTAGACCAACTTTTGATAATTACTTAAAAGGAAAGGTAAAAAAGGAGAGTAGACAGCTACTGGAGGTTATAGTAAAGGATGAGAAGATAGATGTATTAAATGAAGTTGTAATCTCTAAAAAAATGGCAAGTTCAAAAATTTTAAATATATCTATGTGTACAGAGAATACTAAAATATGTGATTATAAGGCTGATGGAATAATAGTTGCTACACCAACAGGGTCAACAGCCTATTCTCTTTCAGCGGGAGGACCGATTGTGATGCCTCAAATTAAAGCTATAGTTGTAACACCTTTAGCACCACATAATTTAGCAACAAGACCGATAATAATAAGTGGAGAGGAAAAACTAATTTTAACCTTAAATCCTGAACAAAAAGGTTGTATAATAGTGGATGGTGAAATTGAAAAAGAGATTGAAGATGGAGAGAGGATATTTGTCTACTACTCTCAAAAAAAAATAAATCTTATTTTACCAGAGGATAGAGATTATTATGGGATTTTGAGAGATAAATTAAAGTGGGGAGATAATTTATGTTAAAAGAGTTAAAGATAGAAAATTTAGCTATTATAGAAAAAGTAGATTTAGAATTTAAAAATGGACTAATAGTTTTAACAGGAGAAACAGGAGCTGGTAAATCCATAATTTTAAGTGGAATAAATCTTTTAATTGGTGAAAAAGCCAGTGCTGATATGGTCAGAGATGGCGAGGATTATCTTTTAGCCCAAGGAGTATTTGCTGTAAATAAAGAACAGGAAGCTGAATTAAAAGAGTTGGGAATCGATGCGGAAGACAATGAAGTTATTGTGAGAAGACACATAGATAAGAATGGTAAGGGAAAGGCTTTCGTAAATAATATTCGGGTTCCTATGTCCAGTTTAAAGGAGATAATGGGTACTTTGGTGGATATTGTTGGTCAACACTCCCATCAAATGCTGTTAAATAAAGCCAATCACCTAAGACTTTTAGATAGGTTTTTAGGAGAGGATGGAATCAGTATAAAAAAACAGTTAGAGAGTATCTATAATGAATATTCAAGTTTAGAGAGAAGAATCCAAGATGTTGAAAAGAATAAAAAAGAAACGATAGAGAAAAAAGAGTTTTATGAGTTTCAGCTTCAAGAGATTGATAAGGTAAATCTAAAAGAGGGTGAAGATGAAAAACTTGAGGAGGAGTATAAAAAGCTCTTTCATGCTGGTAAAATTAAAGAAAAGCTTTCATTGACTGAAAATATATTAAAAGATGATGAAAAAAATGCCTTGAGTATAATATATAATAGCAGAAAAAATTTGGAAACAATATCTAAATATGGTAAGGAGTTTCAAGAGAATCTGGAAAGATTGGAAAGAGTTTATTATGATTTACAAGATTGTGTGGATTCAATAAGAGATTTAAATGATGATATTGAGGCAGATGATATAAGATTAGAAAAAGTTATATCAAGATTGGATGCTATAAACCGTTTAAAATCAAAATATGGAGATGAAATCTCTGAAATATTGGAATATAGAGAGAAAATTGATGAGAAACTTCAGCTTTTAGATGAGAATAGTTTTCAAGTAAAAAAGTTATCAAAAGAGAGAGATGACGCAAAAGAGAAGTACTATGGATTGGCTAAAAAACTTAGTGAAATTAGAAAGTTAAAGGCAAAAATCATTGAAGAGAACCTACAGGATGAATTAAAAGGTTTAAATATGGGAGATGCTAATTTTAAAATTGAGTTTGAAGAATCTAGTAGTATGGGAATAAGTGGAATAGATCAAGTGGAATTTATGATTTCAACCAATGTGGGACAAGGTTTAAAACCTCTGTGGAAAGTTGCATCAGGTGGAGAAGTAAGCAGAATAATGCTGGCGATAAAAGTTATATTTTCAAAAGTTGATAATATTCCAATATTAATATTTGATGAGATTGATACTGGAGTTGGTGGAGAAACTGTTAGAAAGATAGCTAATAAACTTATGGAGATAGGTGAGACTACTCAAGTTATGAGTATAACTCATTCACCTGCAATAGCTGCAAAAGCCACTCAACAATTTTATATAGAAAAAAAACTTATAGATAACAGAACAATAACTCAAGTTAAAGAGCTGAATAGTGAGGAGAGAGTTCAAGAGATCGCTAGAATGTTAGCGGGAAAAAATATATCTGAAGCTGTGATTGAACACGCTAAAGAGTTGTTAGGTGATGTGTAGTGGAACTGTTAGAAAATTTTATTAAATATAAATCGGACTCAAAGAGCTTAAAAAGAGAGACTTTGGAGCTATATCATGGAGATATAAAAGATTTTGAAAACTTTGTACAAAAAAGTCTTTTAAATATAAAAAAAGAGGATATTTTAAAATATATAGAGTTTTTAAAGGAAAATTATCAACCAAATTCAATAATAAGAAAAGTGAGTACAATAAAAACTTTTTATAAATACCTTTTAGAAAAAAGAATGATTGATGATAACCCTTCAGATGGGATTATCATTGAAAAAGCTCCAGAAAAAGAGTTAGAGACACTTGAGATATGGGAGATAAATAGTATTTTAGATGTATGTGGAAAAGACTATAAGGGTGCTAGAGATAAAGTTGTTATAAAACTTTTAGTGGAAAGTAATCTATCTATTAATGATATTTTAAAAATTAAAATATCAGATTTAGATCTATTTTCATATAAGTATATATTTAATGATGAAAAAGGTGAAAAAGTAAAAATATCAGATGAACTTTCAAAAGAGTTGGAAACATACGTTAAAGAGATCAGAGGAAATGTTTCAAGTGGCAATAGTAATCTTGTGTTTTATGGGTTTAGTAGGCAGGCATTTAGAGCAAGATTTATGTCTTTAGGCAGAAAATGTGGAATTGAGAGAGAGATAACTCCAAATATGTTGAGAAATACTTTGAAAACTATGGTAAAATATAATGATGAAGCTAACGAAGAGCAGTTTTTCTTGGATTTAAAAGAAAAGTATTTTAAAATAGGAATAGGAGATGATTAAAAGTGAAAGCTGGATTTATAGCAGTTGTAGGTAGACCTAATGTTGGAAAATCAACATTAATAAATAAACTTGTAAATGAAAAAGTAGCAATAGTTTCTGATAAAGCGGGAACAACGAGAGACACAATAAAAGGGATTTTGAATTTTAATGGAAATCAATATATATTTGTGGACACTCCAGGGATACATAAACCAAAACATCTATTGGGAGAGCATATGACAAATAGTGCTTTAAGAGTATTGAGAGATGTAGATGTTATAGCTATGGTTATAGATGCTTCTCAGGAGATAAGTACAGGAGATCTATTTGTATGGGAGAAAGTACAGGAAGCTAAAAGAACTCCAAGGATCCTTATAGTGAATAAAATAGATAAGATAACTGATGAAGAGTTAATCAAAAAAAGAGAGGAGATAGCGGAAAAATTGGGAGATTTTGATGCTATTGTAGAGATTGCAGGTCAATACGCTATAGGAGTACCTAAATTATTAGAAGCTTTAGATCCATTTTTAGAGGATGGAGTGAAATATTATCCAGATGATATGTATACAGATATGCCTACATATAGAATAATAACAGAGGTTGTTAGAGAAAAAATATTGGAAAGAACAAGAGATGAGATTCCACACTCTGTTGCTATTGAGATTATAAATGTAACTAGAAGAGATAATGGAAAAGATAAGTTTGATATAAATATCTATGTTGAAAGAGATTCTCAAAAGGGAATTATAATTGGAAAACAGGGTAAGATGTTAAAAGAGATTGGAATTGAAGCTAGAAAAGAGATTGAAAATCTTCTAGGAATCCAAATTTATTTAGAACTTTGGGTAAAAGTAAAAGAGGATTGGAGAAAGAAAAAGCCTTTCTTAAAAGAGTTAGGATATGTAGAGGAAAAATAGGAATATTATTTTTTATAATTTTATTAAAATTGGAAAAAGACTTAAAAAAGGTAGCAGTAGCAAATGCTACCTTTTTTTACTATGATTACCACATTTTTATCTATTCATCAAATCTATATTTCAAATAATTATTTATATATTTTGGCATAAATGGATAAAATTTTACTTAACTAGCTTGGTTAAAATTTATGACTTTGTGTTGATATAAAAGATGTGTTATAATAGAAAATAGATAAAAAATAGTTGTTAATGGAGGAAAAAATACAATGCATTTATTATTGACAGAAGGAATGGGTTGGATAGAGGTTGTAACTGGAAGTATGTTTTCAGGGAAAAGTGAAGAGTTAATTAGAAGAATGAGAAGATCAAAATATGCAAATCAGAAGATTTTAGTTTTTAAGCACTCAAGTGATGATAGATATGATGATACAAAGGTAGCTTCTCATAGCCAGGCTTTTATTGAGGCAATCCCAGCTTCAACAGTACAAGAGATGAGAGAGATAATAGAAAAAGAGTATAAAGATGTAAAGGTTATTGGAATAGATGAGGTTCAATTCTTTGGAGAGGATGTGGCTGAGTTTTGTGAAGAACTGGCAGATCAAGGAAAGAGAGTTGTTGTGGCAGGATTAGATCAGGACTTTAGAGGAGAACCGTTTAAACCAATGGATAGACTAATGGCAAAAGCTGAATATGTAGATAAATTTAATGCTATCTGTGCTTGCTGCGGAAATCCAGCTTCAAGAACTCAAAGGCTTGTGGATGGAGAGCCAGCATATGAGGATGATCCAATTGTCTTAGTGGGAGCTAGTGAGAGTTATGAAGCTAGATGTAGAAGATGTCATATTGTTAGAAAAAGAGGAGAGTAATGAACTTTAGAGGTGTTGAAAAAACTGATAAGTGGGGATATATATTTACAGTTTTTTATAGTGGAGAGAGATTTCACTCCTTTGATGAGATGGCAGGAAAAATAACTGTAAAAGGTGAGTTTAGAAGAGTGATGAACGAGTTGGGATTCACTTGGGCAAAGGGGATTCAACAGGGTGGAAGAACAGATGCCAAAGTTTCGGCTGAAAGAAATCTTCTCTATGTAAGTAGCAGTTTTCAAGGGGATTTAGATAAAATAATATTTGAATTTAATGAAAAAATGAAAGAGTCTATCTTTATAAGAAAAGTGCAGAAAACTTTTCCCAATCTATCTTTTCCTGAATATGTGGAAGAAAGAGAGTATCTGTATAGATACCCTAAGAAAAGAATAAAAAGATCTGTAGATGAGATAGAGGAAACTTTAAAAGAAGTAAGTGGAACATATGATGTTAGTAAGTTCACAGATAAAAAAGGGTTGGAGTTAAAAGAGCATGAAAGAACTGTAAAGGTGAGTTTTGAAAAGGGAGTTTTAAAGTTTGTGGGAAACTCATTCATGCCAAAACAGGTTAGAAATATGGTTGGATACATATTAAGTGGTAAGGTGGAAACTTTTCCTGGAAAGTATTTAACTCTGGAAAATGTGTATTTAAAACAGGAGTTAATAGACAAAATAATATATCCTGATAGGGAGTTAGAGATTCCTGGAGTTGAAAGAGTGGAAAGAACAGCTGACAAAGAGCTGATGATTCTATATGTAAAAAAAGATAAAAAAGGTGAAGTTATTGGAAAAAATGCTTCAAATATTAAGATATTAAGAAGAGAGTTTGGAAATATAATAATAAGGGAGATTTAGATGTTTTCTAGACTAAAGCAGGGATGGCGCTATCTATTCGTAAAGTTTGATAAAAATAGTGAAGAGGAGATAAAAGAGATTTTAAATCCAAAGGAGTTTGAAATTTTTTCTCAGATGGGAGAGTACGATAAAGTCCATTCATTTTTAATATATAGTAGATGTAGAGAGAATGAGATCTTAAAGAAAGATGTAAGGTATTTAAAATTAGCTTTACTTCATGACTGTGGAAAAGGAAATATAGGACTTATAAGAAGAGTAAAAAAAGTTTTAATAGGAGATAAACAGTTAGAGAGACACTCAGAAAATGCTTTTGAGAAATTGAAAGACATAGATATAGATTTAGCGAGATTATGTAGAGATCATCATAGAGAACCATTGGAAAATAAAATGAAAATTTTCCAAAATATTGATGATGAATAAAAGGAGAGATATGAGAGTAGATATAGGTAAGTATTTAATGTCAGTGGAAAAACCAGCTCAATACTTAGGGAACGAGATAAATAGTTTTCACAAAGATTTAAGCACAATAAAGGCAAGAATGTGTCTGTTTTTTCCAGATATTTATGAAGTAGGTATGTCAAATTTAGGGATAAAATTACTTTATGCAATTATGAATAAAGTTGATAACTTCTATTTAGAGAGAGGATTTGCTCCTATGGAAGATATGGAACTTCTAATGAGAGAGAACAATATTCCAATGTTTTCTTTGGAAACTAAAACAGAGTTAAAAGATTTTGATGTTGTTGGATTTTCACTTTCTTATGAGATGTGCTATCCAAATGTTTTAAACGCTTTAGACCTATCTGGGATTCCTTTACATGCAGATGAAAGAGGAGAGGAGTATCCTCTTATAATGGCTGGAGGAACTTGTATGATGAATCCAACTCCAATGGAAAAGTTCTTAGATTTTTTTGTCATAGGTGATGGTGAGGAAACTATGACAAAGTTAGCACAGACACTTGTTTCTCTTGCAGGAAAATCAAAGGCTGAAAAATTAGACGCCATAAAGGATTTTGAGGGAGTTTATATTCCAAAACTACATAAAGGTGTAAAAAGAATTAAAAGAGCAATAGTTCAGAATATTGATAACACTCCATCATACTCTGAGCAACTTGTACCATATATTCAAATAGTTCATGATAGAGCATCTGTTGAGATTCAAAGAGGATGTACTAGAGGATGTAGATTCTGCCAAGCTGGATATGTTTATAGACCAGTTAGAGAGAGAAGTCTTGAAAAAAATATGGAACTTATAGAGGATATGCTTTTTAATACAGGATATTCTGAGATATCATTATCCTCTTTAAGTAGCAGTGATTATACTGGTATAAGCTCATTGATAGATGGATTACAAAAAAAATATGAGAACAAAAATCTAGCTATCTCTTTACCATCACTTAGAATGAATACTCACTCTGTAGATGTTGCAGTAAATATCAGTGGAGGAAAAAGAACTGGATTTACATTTGCTCCAGAAGCTGGTAGTCAAAAGATGAGAGATGTCATCAATAAAGGGGTGACAGAGGATGAAATTATTGAAACAGCAGAGGCAGCAGTAAAGGCTGGTTGGGATAATTTAAAGTTCTATTTTATGATAGGTTTACCATTTGAGGCAGATGAAGATGTAATGGGAATATATGAGTTAGTAAAAAGAGTTACATATAGATGCAGAACAATAAGAAAAAGAGTTAATATAACAGCGAGTGTTTCAAACTTTGTACCAAAACCTCATACTCCTTATCAGTGGCATGAGCAGATGAGCGTAGAGGAAACAGAGAGAAAGCAAGGAATGTTAAGAGACGCATTTAGAGGGATGAAAGGCGCTACTTTAAGAATGCATCCTCCAAAGAAATCGTATCTAGAGGGATTCTTATCAAGAGGAGATGAGAGAACAGCTGATCTAATAGAAACAGCATTTAAAATAGGTGCAAAACTAGATGACTATAAGGATAACTTCTCTATTTGGAAGGAAGCTATGGAAGAGTTAAACATATCTGAAAAGGATTACTTAGGAGCTAGACAGTTAGATGCAACTTTACCTTGGGATATTGTAGATACAGGGGTCACTAAGGAGTTTTATATAAGAGAGCTAGAGAAGAGTGAGCAACAAGCTTTAACAGTTGATTGTAGAAATCAATGTTCAGCATGTGGAATGAAAAAATATATTAAAGAGTGTGGGTCATTAACTTTAGATAAAAAATAGGAGTGATATATGTTGAAAATCGGTAATGATTGGGATGAGATATTAAAAAGTGAAGTTGAAAAAGAATACTTTTTGAAAATGAAAGAGTTTTTAAAAAATGAGTATTTAGAAAAAGTAGTTTATCCACCAAATAAGGAGATTTTTACAGCTTTTCAATTAACTCCATATAAAGATATAAAGGTTGTAATATTGGGACAAGATCCATATCATGGACAGGGACAAGCTCACGGATTAGCATTTTCTGTTAAAAAAGGGATTCCATTGCCCCCATCTTTAAGAAATATATATAAAGAGTTGATGAATGAAGGAGAGGGAGATATATTCAATCATGGTTGTTTGGAAGCTTGGGCTAAGCAAGGGATATTTCTTCTTAATGCTACCTTAACTGTTAGAGAGGGGGAAGCTAACTCTCACAGCAAGATAGGTTGGACTACATTCACAGATGAGGTTATAAAAAAGATTAATGAAAAAAATGAGCAAGTAATATTTGTACTTTGGGGAAATAATGCTAAGGACAAAAAGAAATATATTACAAATCCAAATCATATAGTGTTAGAAGGGGTTCATCCAAGTCCATTATCTGCAAGTAGAGGTTTTTTTGGATGTAATCACTTTAGAAAAATAAATGATATATTAAAAGAAAAAGGTCACAAAGTTATAGAATGGAATATTATTTGATAATCAAAATTAATTGACAAAATATACTTAAATAGTTTAAAATAGATTTAAAAATCGGCGGAGGAGGCATTATGAAAAAATTTTTAATGTTATTATCAGTAGTAGGTGCAGTAGCTTATGGGGCAGAGTATAGAAATGGAACTTATAGAGGAACATTTGTATCTGGACAGGAGACTCAAGTAGAGGTTCAATTTGATTTAAAAGATGATAAAGTGGAAAAACCAAAATTTAGAACACTTTTCTATAAAGGTCAAGACTATTTAAAAAATAAGGATTTAGCGAAATATAAGGGTGAGTATGAAGCTCTATTAACAGCTATAACAAATAAAAATGTTAATGATGGAATGGAAACTTTATATGCTCCAGGAGAGATAGAAAACGCAGGAGCGACAGTGAGAGCAACAAAGGTTAGAGCAGCAATAAAGAACGCTTTAAACTCTGGAGTTTATACACCTGCTAAATAGTTGGAAACAGAGGAGAAATCCTCTGTTTTTTGTTTGTTTATATATTGTTTTTTTTTGAAAAGTGTTATAATAACTTGAATAATATATAGTGAGGGATGAATATGGAAAAACTATTTAAAGGAATAAACTATAAAATACTACAATCAACAGAGATGGATGTGCATAGTGGGAATATTGAGTATGATTCAAGAAAAATAAAACCAGGAGATATTTTTGCTGCCTTAAAAGGAGCTATAGTAGATGGGCATAAGTATATAGACAAAGCTATAGAAAATGGAGCTGTAGCAATTTTAGTTTCAGAAAAGGTAGAGCTAAAGGAGGGGATAGGTTATTTTTTAATAGATGATTTAAGAGGAAGTTTAGGAGTTATTGCTTCTAATTTTTATAATCATCCTGAAAAAAATTTAAAGATAGTTGGAATTACAGGAACTAATGGTAAGACTACAACAACCTATCTAGTAGAACAGATACTTGGAGAGGATAAAGTTGCTAGAATAGGGACTGTAGAATATAAAATAGGGGATGAAATAATAGAAGCTCCAAATACAACTCCAGAATCACTAGACATAATAAAAATGAGTAGAAAAGCTGTGGATAAGGGCTTGAAATACCTAGTTATGGAAGTGAGCTCACATGGACTAACAAGCGGTAGAGTGGATATGTTAGATTTTGATGTGGCTGTTTTTACTAATTTAACTCCAGAGCACTTAGATTATCATAAAGATATGGAAGATTATTTTAATGCAAAAAAAATACTTTTTGAAAAGTTAAAAGATAAGAGAAATGGAGTAATCAATATAGATGACCCATATGGAGTAAGAATCTATAATGAATTTGGAGGAATGACATACTCTTTAAAAAAGAAAGCTGATTTAGACAGTGCCTTAATAAAGGAGATAACTCCAACGCTTTTAGGAAATTTCAACATGTATAATCTATTGGCAGCAATTGGTGTAGGTGAGTTATTGGGTGTTGATTTAAATAGTATAAAGAATAGAGCTAGAGAGATAAAGGGAGCACCAGGAAGATTTGAACCAGTTTTTGCAGGACAAAGTTTTAAAGTAGTTGTAGACTATGCACACACAGGTGATGCTTTAGAAAATATTCTCCAAGGTGTAAGTGAGTTAAAAGATAGTGGTAAAATAATAACAGTATTTGGTTGTGGTGGGGATAGAGACAGAATTAAAAGACCAGTTATGGCAGCTGTGGCAGAAAGATATAGTGATTTGGTCATTGTAACTTCAGATAATCCTAGAACAGAGAATCCAAATACAATTATAGAGGATATACTAAAAGGGTTTAAAACTGAAAATTATATGGTGGAGATAGATAGAAAAGAAGCTATAAAAAAAGCGGTTTTAAAAGCTGAAAAAGATGATATAATACTGATAGCAGGTAAAGGGCATGAAACTTATCAAATTTTAGGAACGACAAAAATACACTTTGACGATAGAGAGATTGCCATAGAAGCAATAAAAGAATTAAAAGAGGTGAAGTAATTGAAAATAGTTCAAGAGGTTAAAAAAGTAAAGATAGCTGACAAATTTGAAGTTGGTGGGAATAATAGATTTACATTGATTGCAGGACCTTGTGTGATTGAGTCAGAAGAGTTAGTTATGGAGGTTGCAGAAAAAGTTAAAGAGATCTGTGATAGATTGGGAATTAACTATGTATTTAAAGCATCTTTTGACAAGGCAAATAGATCATCAATACACTCGTATAGAGGACCTGGAATAGAAAAGGGATTAGAGATTTTAAAGAAAGTAAAGGATAGATTTAATATACCAGTGGTGACAGATGTACATGAGGCTTGGCAATGTAAAGAGGTAGCTAAAGTTGTAGATATTATCCAAATTCCAGCGTTTTTATGTAGACAGACAGATCTATTAATAGCTGCGGCTGAAACAGGGTTACCAGTAAATATAAAAAAGGGACAGTTTTTAGCTCCTTGGGATATGAAAAATGTTGTTATAAAAATGGAAGAGATGAATAATCCAAATATAATGCTTTGTGAAAGAGGATCAACTTTTGGGTATAACAATATGGTTGTAGATATGAGAGGATTTGGAGAGATGAGAAAATTTGGATACCCAGTTGTATTTGATGTTACTCATGCTGTTCAAAAACCAGGTGGATTGGGAACTGCAACATCAGGGGATAGAGAGTTTGTATTCCCTCTAATGAGAGCTGGTTTAGCAATAGGAATAGACGCTATATTTGCTGAAGTTCATCCAGACCCTACAAATGCAAAATCAGATGGACCAAATATGCTATTCTTATCAGATTTAGAAGAGATATTAAAAGTAGCTGTAAAAATAGATGATTTAGTAAAAGGAAGATAGTATGGACATAAAAAAGATAGCTCAAGATTTATTTGATAAAGAGATTTGTGAGTTGGAAAAAGTTAAAGAAAAGATATCTGATTCGCTGGAGATTGTGGTGAATTTAATATTAAATTCCAAAGGAAAAGTTGTTATAACAGGGATTGGAAAATCGGGGATTATAGGGAAAAAAATAGCTGCAACTTTAGCTTCAACAGGAACGTTAGCTGTATTTATGAACTCAGCAGAGGGACTTCATGGAGACTTAGGAATGATAAATAAAAATGATATAGTTATAGCTATATCAAATAGTGGAAATAGTGATGAGGTAATCTCAATAATACCCTCTATAAAGAAGATAGGGGCAACACTAATTGCAATGACAGGAAATCCAAACTCAAGACTTGGAAAAGAGTCTGATGCAATACTGGATATTGGAGTGGAAAAAGAGGGATGCCCTCTAAACCTAGCTCCAATGTCTTCAACAACAAGTACGCTGGTTATGGGAGATGCTTTAGCAACTGTTTTAATAACGGCGAGAAACTTTAAACCTGAGAACTTTGCAGTTTATCATCCAGGAGGAAGTTTAGGTAGGAGACTTCTTATGAAAGTTAAAGATGTTATGCATAAAGATTTACCAATAGCTCAGCTAACAAGTGATATGGATACAGTGATAATGACTATGACTAAGAAAAGATTGGGAGTAGTTTGTATTGTTGACAATAAAGAGTTAGTTGGCATTATAACAGAGGGAGATATAAGAAGGGCTTTAAAAATGAGAGATAAATTCTTTACATTAAAAGCGGAGGATATAATGACCAGAAACTATACTTATGCAACAGAGAATATAATGGCATTGGATGCATTGGAGCTTATGGAGAATAGAGAGAGTCAGATATCGGTACTACCCGTTTTATCAAATAAAGAGGTTATAGGTGTTGTGAGAATACATGATCTTTTAAATGTAATTGGAAAATAGTTGACAAAAAAAGTAAAGTTTTATATAATTAAAACATAATATAAAGAAGTAGTAGGAGGAGTAAAAATGGTAACTAAAGATATGAATATTTTAGAAGCGGTTCAAAAACACCCAGTAATTTCAATGGTATTTAAGAAACATGGATTGGGATGCGTAGGATGTATGGTAGCAGCTGGAGAAACTTTAGGAGAGGGAATAGCGGCTCATGGATTGGATGCAGATGCATTAATCGAAGAGATGAACATGTTAATAAAAGAAACTGAAGCAAAGTAATAGTGGGAAAAAAGGACTCTAATTAAAAGAGTCCTTTTTTAATTTCTTGATAACCCTTAGAAAATTTGATATAATATACTTCAGAAAAAATTTATATATGAGGGAAAAGGGTATGGAATCTAATTTAAAAAAAATAAATGAGTCACTATTTTTTACTTTAACTTGTGATGAAGTAGGAACTTATGTTTCTTTAGTAGACAGCAATGGGGATATAGTAGAAGATATAGATGGATACGAGATTAGTGATGAAAATGATTTGAAAATTATTGATTTAATTCAAGAGATAAAAGAGGATAGCTTTTTCTCTGGGTGGGATAATGAAAAAAATGAGCTATATATCGATGAAAATATAGAGATTTTAGATTATCTAAAAGATAGTAAAAAAGTGGTTACAGGGGATATGAAGCCAGTTAACTGGATTCTGAGTGGGAACAAAATAGTATTAAAGATTAATTTTGTAGAAGATGATTTTGATCTATGTGAAGGAAAGCTTCTTTTAAATGGGGAGAAGGAGTTTACAATAGTTTCAGATAACTATGTTTTAAGTGAAGGAACAATGTATTGGATAGATATCCCAAAAGATACAATCCATATTTTAAAAGAGATGGAGTCAAAGTTTTCTAAATCAGAGTTGGAAAAATATCTGACATTAGCTTCATCATTTGGTAGTGGAATAGAGATTGAGTGTTTGGACTATGAGATTATAGAGAATGGGAATCTAAAACCTGTACAAGAGTTAATAATAGAAAAAATATCTCAAGACAATAGTCTATACTTAAAAATAGGAGCATCTATCTCAACTATCGATTATGAGTTTTTAAAAGCTCATAGTCTGGAAAGAGCTTTAGTTATAAAAGATGATTTGAAAAAAATTGAAATAACAGAGGTTGAACCTACCTATTTAGATGAAACAGTTGAAGAGATTGTTAAAACTATTGTGAAGCATCAGAAAAACTTGAAAATAAAATCAAGTTTTTATGTAGATGAAAATTTTATAATTTTACAGGAAAAGTTAGCTAGAGAGTTTGTAACTCAGGAGCTATTGCAATTAGCAGGTAAATATAAGGTTGTAGGTACAGATAACTTGAAAAAATATAGTGTAAAAGCTGTTAAACCAAAAGTTGTAGGGAACTTTAAACATGGTATAGATTTCTTAGAAGGAGATGTACATTTAGAGATTGAAGGAGAAAAATTCTCAATAGTAGATGTACTGAACAGTTTTAAAAAAGATTCATATATTGTTTTAAGTGATGGAACAAATGCACTTATAAATAGAAAATATATGGAAAAATTAGAGAGAGTTTTTAAAGATAATGGAAAATCAAATGTTAAGATATCATTCTTTGACTTACCAATTATAGATGATTTAATAGAGGATAAGGTATTGGCAAATGAGATTAAGAAAACTAAGAGTTTCTATAGAGGTATCAATCAAATAGAAAACTATAGTGCACCAATGCCATATATAAACGCGACTTTAAGAGAGTATCAAGAGTATGGATATAAGTGGTTAAGATACCTTATGGACAACAGTTTAGGAGGATGTTTAGCAGATGATATGGGTCTTGGAAAGACACTTCAAGCTATAACACTTATAACAAGTTTACACTTGGTTCCAGAGAGAAAAACACTGATAATTATGCCAAAAAGTTTGATATATAACTGGGAAAGTGAGATAAGAAAGTTTAGTCCTGGACTAAAGTGTGGAATATACTATGGTAATTTTAGAGATAAAGGTATATTTAATGATGTGGAAGTAATAATAACTACATATGGAACAGTAAGAAATGATATAGAGTTCTTAAAAGAGATGAAGTTTGATTTAATTGTTTTAGATGAATCTCAAAATATAAAAAACGTAAATGCTCAAACAACAAAGGCAGTGATGTTATTGGACTCTAAGTATAGGCTGGCACTGAGTGGTACTCCAATTGAGAATAACTTGGGAGAGCTTTATTCACTATTTAGATTTTTAAATCCGTCAATGTTTGGAACACTGGATGAGTTTAATTATCATTATGCTAATCCAATTCAAAAAGAGAATGATAAAGAGGCAATTGAAGAGCTAAAAAAGAAGATATACCCATTTATATTGAGAAGGGTTAAGAAGGAAGTTTTAAAAGACCTTCCAGATAAAATCGAAAAGACACTGTTTATAGGAATGAATCCAGAACAGAAGAGATTGTATGAAGAGAGAAGAGCATACTACTATGGAATGATAAACAGTCAGATAAAAACTCAAGGATTGGGGAAAACACAGTTTTATATATTACAAGCTCTAAACGAATTAAGACAATTGACTAGTTGCCCAGAGATGAAAAATCCAAATATTCTTTCTAGTAAAAGAGAGGTTCTTATAAATAATGTGCAGGATGCAGTAGAAAATGGACATAAGGTACTTATATTTACAAACTATATTAAAAGTATAGAGAGTATAACTTCTGATTTGAAAAAAAGAGGAATAAAATATTTAGAGATGACAGGTGCAACAAAGGATAGACAAGGTTTAGTAAATCTATTCCAAAAAGATAAAAAGTATAAAGTTTTTGTAATGACATTAAAAACTGGAGGGGTTGGACTAAATTTAACAGCAGCGGACACTATATTTATTTATGATCCTTGGTGGAATAAAACAGTTGAAAATCAAGCGGTAGATAGAGCTTATAGATTGGGACAGGACAGAACTGTATTTTCTTATAAACTGATACTAAAAGATACAATTGAAGAAAAAATATTGAAGTTACAAGAAAGTAAAAGTCAGCTATTAGATAATCTAATCTCTGATGAAGGGGCGACTTTAAAAACTCTAACTGAAAAAGATATAGAGTTTATTCTTGGAGAATAGGAGATGGTATGGGAATAAGTAGAGATAGATTTAGAAAAGCTTTAAATGAAAGTTATTCAAAAGAGATACTTTTTAAAATATTTAAAAGATATTTTTTAGATTGGATAGCAGAAGGATATATTGGTAGTAATTTAGGATTGTTTGAAATCTCATTGATATCTGAATCTACAAATAAACAGACATTTTTGGAGTTAATGGAGCAGATGTACTCTAAAGAAGAGGTGTTTAAAGGTATTTTTTCATCATTACCAAAAGAGGTTCAGGAGATATTTGAGAGTATAGCTTGGAAAGGTAAATTCAAAATAAAAGATAGAGACATCTATTTAAAGGATGAAGAGGGATATAATATCAAATCTGAGCTAAAAGATGAGTTCCTATTTTTTACAAAAAATGGAGATACTAAAAGAGGCGAATATTTAACTTTAAATAATGATATTGTGAGAGTTATGAGAAGGTTTATGGATAAGCCAAGAGAGTATTACATCTATAAAGTTATAAACTGTCAATGCGAGTTTAGAGAAAATAATGAAGAGAAGATTCAAGAGAACTTGAGAAAGTATTACTCGTTTTTTAAAGATGGGAAGATGCAACTATCAAGTAGTGGAAAACTTTTAAAAGAATCAAAAAACAATATGAAAAAATACTGTAATATTCATGAATATTATGAAGGCATAAAAGATTTAGAGTTTTTAAAAACTGAGACAATGGGACTGTTTTTATTTCTTTTTAAAGATGAATATCTAAATGATGAATTTATTAGATCCAGTAATTTAAAGGCCATTGTAAATGGATTTTTAGATGGAAGTATAATAAAAAGTGAGGACAATACATATATAAGTCTATACTTAAACTACTTAAAAGGGATTAAAAATGTAGGTAAATCAAATGATGAGATAAAAAGAGGTCTAGCAACAATAAAAATGATATTATCAGAGTTTCCAGATGATGATTTTGTATCCATTGATAATATTATAAAGAGTATACTTTATAGAGATGAATTTATTGAAATTATCGATGTGGAGTCAGCTTTTGCAACTCTTTATATAAATGAGGCAAACTATGAGAGAACAAAAATTGTGGGATATGATAAATATCTAGCATATGTTGTGGAGCCATTTATCAAATCGGTATTCTTTATTTTAGCCTCTTTAGGTGTTTTGGAAATCTGTTATGAAAAGCCATCTTCAGCGAACTCTCTATATCTAAAAAATGGGTACTTAAGCAAATATGATGGAATAAAATATGTTAAATTCACTGAATTGGGAAGATATATTTTTGATAGAGTTTTAACATATAACTTTAAAGTTTTAGAGGATGAGGGAAAAGTAGTTTTAGACGAGGATAGATTGATTGTTACTGTAATTGGTGAAAGCCCTCTTAGAATGATGACTTTAGAAAAAATTGGTAATAAGATAGCACCAAATAAATTCAAAATATCAGAGGAAACTTTAACAAAAGGCTTAGATAATTTAAGTGAGGTACACACTAAGATACAGGAGTTTAAAGAGAAGATAACAAATGATTTACCGATGAACTGGAATAGATTTTTCGGCGAAGTTATTGAGAAAACAGAGTTAATAACTCATGTTCCTGACTATAAAGTTTTAAAATTAAAAAATGATAAGGAACTATTATCAGCAATAACAAAGGATAAAAGATTTAGATCTTTAATTTTAAAAGGTGAGGATCTACATATAATGGTTAAAAAAGAAAATTTAGATAAGGTGTCAGGACTGTTCAAAGAGTATGGATATTTTATAAATTTGTAAGATAGATAGGATAAAGTTATTTTAACTTTATCCTATTTTTATTAAAAACAGATGTAAAGACTTTAAAAAGTGTGATAAAATTAAAATATAAATAATTTTAGGAGGTATAGTTTATGAAGAATACCTATTTTTATGAAGTGGAAAAGATATATGAAAGTATAAAAAGTAAGATAGAAGAGAGATTAGAAGAGTTCAGAAGAGTGTGGAGAGAGGGAGATAATAAGGACATATTCTGTGAACTAGCTTTTTGTATTTTAACTCCACAATCTAAAGCGAGAAATGCTTGGAAAGCCATCAGCGACCTAAGAGACTCCAATGTTTTATTTACAGGAAGCGAAGAGGATATAGTACCATACTTAAATATTGTTCGTTTTAATAAAACTAAAGCTAAAAACCTTTATATTTTGAGAGAACAGATGACCAATGAAAATGGTGAGTTTATAACAAAAGATTTTTTTTCAACTTTTAGTTCACCTTTTGAGATGAGAGAATGGATTGTAAAAAATATAAGAGGGATGTCCTATAAGGAGGCAAGTCATTTTTTAAGAAATGTGGGATTTGGTCAAGAGTTAGCAATTTTAGATAGACATATTTTAAAAAATTTGGCAGCTTTAGATGTGATAGAAGAGGTTCCTAAGACAGTTACCCCTAAATTATATAAAGATATTGAAGAGAGATTAAAAAACTATTGTAAAGAGATTGATATTCCCATGGAGAATATTGATTTACTATTATGGTACTTAGAGGCAAAAGACATATTTAAATAATGTCAGAATAAAGAACTATTGATAAAAGTTGTACTACTATGGTATAATTTCTAACATGTTTAAGTAGTAATTTGTTAAAAAATTTGGAGGAAAAAAATTGAAAAACGCAGTAATTATAACATATGGTTGTCAAATGAATGTCAACGAAAGTGCAAAAATAAAAAGAATTTTACAAAATATGGGATACAATGTAACTGAGGATATAACAGAGGCAGATGCAGTATTTTTAAATACTTGTACAGTTAGAGAGGGAGCAGCAACTCAAATATATGGAAAACTAGGAGAGTTAATGGCTGTAAAAGAGGAGAGAGGAACAATTATAGGAATAACGGGTTGTTTTGCTCAGGAGCAGGGAGAGGAGTTAGCAAAAAAATTCCCAGTTATAGATATAGTTATGGGAAACCAAAATATTGGAAAAATCCCTTCAGCAATTGAGAAAATAGAATCTGGAGATTTTAAACACGTTATCTATACAGGGGATGAGGACGAGTTACCTCCAAGATTAGATGCGGAGTTTGATTCTAAAAAAACAGCTTCAATACCAATAACATATGGGTGTAATAACTTCTGTACTTACTGTATAGTTCCATATGTTAGAGGAAGAGAGAGATCTGTACCAATGTCACAGATAATAGATGAAGTTAAAGTATTTGTGGAGAAGGGCTATAAGGAGATTATGTTATTAGGACAAAACGTAAACTCATATGGAAATGATTTAGATAGTGGAGAGAATTTTGCTCAACTATTAGAGGAGATCTGTAAGGTTGAAGGGGACTTTATAGTTAGATTCGTATCACCACATCCAAAAGATTTTGGAGATGATGTAATAGATGTTATAGCTAAAAATGAGAAAATTGCAAGATGTCTACATCTACCTCTACAATCAGGATCATCAAGAATACTTAAATTAATGAACAGAAAATACACAAAAGAGCAGTATATAGAGTTAGCAGAGAAAATAAAATCAAGAATTCCAGGTGTGGCTTTAACAGCTGATATTATAGTTGGATTCCCACATGAGACAGAGGAGGATTTCTTAGATACACTGGATGTTGTGGATAGAATTGGATTTGAAACATCATTTATGTTTATGTATTCTCCTAGAAAAGGGACTGCAGCAGCAAAGATGGATGGTCAATTGGATCAAGAGGTGAAGAAGGAGAGACTTCAAAGATTAATTGATTTACAAAATAGAAAATCAAAAGAAGCAAGTGATAGTTATAAAGGAAAGATAGAAAGAGTCTTAGTAGAGGGACCAAGTAGAAAAAATGAGGAAGTTTTAACTGGAAGAACATCTACAAATAAGATAGTTTTATTTGCAGGAGATAAAGAGCTAGAAGGAACATTTGTTAATGTGAAGATAAATGAGTGTAAAACATGGTCGCTATACGGAGAGATAGTGGACTAGTAACCTTGGAGGTACAATGGAGAAATTAGAAAATTTTTTGCTAAAAGAATTACAAGAGATTGCCAGACAAATGGGAATAGATTACTCAAGCAGAACCAAAAAAGCTGAGATTGTAGAGTTGATAAATGAAGCGATAGATGCAAAAGAAGGGATGCATTTAGCTTGGGGAAATCTAGAGGTAATGGCAGATGGATATGGTTTCTTAAGAAATACAAATGTGGAAAAAGATGTGTATGTTTCAGCTTCACAGATAAGAAAGTTTAAACTGAGAACAGAGGATTTCGTATTGGGAGAGGTTAGAGAAGCTGTTCAAGGGGAGAATAACTACGGACTTAGAAAAGTTCTTTTAATAAATAATGGAAGTATTCAAGAAGCAGAATCAAGAATACCTTTTGATGAATTAATCCCAGCCTATCCAACACAACAATTAAAATTAGAAACAGATGCCAAAAATATTTCAGGTAGAATAATAGATTTGATTGCGCCTATAGGATTGGGACAAAGAGGGCTTATAGTAGCTCCTCCCAAGGCTGGAAAAACTGTACTCATCAGTAATATAGCGAACTCTATAATTGAAAATAATAAAGATATTGAAGTTTGGATACTTTTAATTGATGAGAGACCAGAAGAGGTTACTGACATAAAAGAAACTGTAAAAGGTGCACAGGTATATGCATCAACTTTTGATGATGATCCAAGAAATCATATAAAAGTGACTGAATCTCTTTTGGAAAGAGCTAAAAGAAAAATTGAAAATGGAGAAAATATTGTGATATTGATGGACTCTTTAACTAGATTGGCAAGAGCATATAATATTGTGATACCATCAAGTGGAAAATTAATCTCAGGAGGAATTGATCCGACTGCGTTATACTATCCAAAAAAGTTTTTTGGATCTGCGAGAAACATAAGAAATGGTGGAAGTTTAACAATCTTAGCTACAGCATTAGTCGATACAGGTAGCAAAATGGATGATGTAATATATGAGGAGTTCAAAGGTACTGGAAACTTAGATATTCATTTAGACAGAAATTTAGCAGAACTTAGAATATATCCATCAATAGATATTCAAAAATCTGGAACTAGAAAAGAGGAACTTCTAATAGGTAAGAAGAAATTGGATTCTATCTGGAATATAAGAAGATATCTATCATCTCTTGATAAAGCTACTGCAACAAAAAAGTTAATCGATACTATTTCTTCTACAGAAAGCAATGATAAACTCATTGAAATGTATGAAAAATCTTTTGCAAGGGGGAAATAGTGAAAGAGATATTTAAAGTATTTGCTATAATAATAGCAGCATTTATAGCTATGTTAATATTAGTTTTTAAACCTTACAGATCAGAAGTAGTAGACTTGAAAAAATTTACAGAATATTATTCAGAGACAACTACAGTGGAAGATGGTGGAGGGTTTGAGCTTGTTGAAGAAAACTTTTATACGATAGAGAAAGAGTATAAAATAGGGGAACAAGAATCAATAGAGGGAGTTCCTCTTGAAGATGTTGACTTGAAACAGGCTTATGAAATTCCTAAGTTGGAAAGCTATGTTGTGGCTAATGGAGATACTTTGGGTGGGATAGCAGATAAAAATGGAATATCTTTAGAAGTTCTAAAGGCTAATAATCCAGGAATCTCAAATAGTTTAAAAGTTGGACAAAAAATAAATATTGTTAAATCTAATGGTGTTTTTTATAAGGTAAAGAGAGGGGATTCTCTTTTTAAGATAGCATTAGCTTATAAGATAGACGTAGAGGATTTAAGAAAATATAATAATTTAAAAAATGATAATATAAGAGTTGGAGAGGAGTTGTTTATATACAATCCAAGTGAAGAAAGTTTAAAAAGACTTACTCAAACTGGAAATGTAAAGAGAGCAACGGTGCAAAAGAGCTTTACAATGCCAGTGAAATGGGCAGGGATAACAAGTCCTTTTGGGAAGAGATTTCACCCAGTTTTAAAAAGATATATACAGCATGCAGGAGTGGATATGAGAGCTAGATATGTACCTCTTATGGCTTCAAAAGATGGAACGGTTGTCTTTGCTGGTTATATGACTGGTTATGGGAAGATAATTAAGATAAACCATGGGAATGGTTTTGAAACAAGATCGGCTCATTTGGATAAAATGTATGTAAAAACAGGTGATAGAGTGAGAGCTGGACAGGTTATTGGAAAAACTGGAATGTCAGGAAGAGTAACTGGGCCTCATCTACATTTTGAAATCAGAAAAAATGGAAAAGCCAATAATCCAATGAATTATTTAGTTAGATAGCCCTAGGATTATACTAGGGCTTTTTTAAATGGTATGAGAGGTGAATAATGAGAGAGTCAAAGATTATAAAAGTTGGTAATTTAACGATTGGAGGAGGAAGTGAGATAATCATTCAATCTATGACAAATACACCGACAGCAGATGTAGAAAAAACAGTTACACAGATAAAAAAATTACAGGATGAAGGGTGCCAACTAGTTAGAGTTACTGTAAATACTGAGGAAGCGGCAAAAAAAATAAAGGAAATAAAGGAGCAAATTGATATACCTTTAGTAGCGGATATACACTTTGATTATAGATTAGCTATACTAGCTATGGAGAATGGGATAGACAAATTGAGAATAAATCCAGGGAATATAGGAAGTGATGAGAAAGTGGAGCTTGTTGTCAAAAAAGCCATAGAAAAAAAAGTTCCTATAAGAATAGGTGTAAACTCAGGGTCTTTAGAAAAGGGTATATTGGAAAAATATGGAAAGCCCACTGCTGATGGAATGGTAGAAAGTGCACTATACCATATGAGACTTTTAGAAAGATTTGGTTTTACAGATATTGTAATATCTTTGAAATCAAGTAATGTAAAGATGATGATAGAAGCATATAGAAAATTATCTAAGTTATGTAACTATCCATTACACCTAGGAGTAACAGAGGCTGGAACTGCTTTTCAAGGAACTGTAAAATCTGCAATAGGAATAGGTGCTCTGTTGATTGATGGGATAGGAGACACAATAAGAGTCTCTTTAACAGAGGATCCAGTAGAGGAGATTAAGGTTGCAAAAGAGATTTTAAAAGTTTTAGGACTGAGAGAAGTTGGAGTTGAGATTATTTCATGTCCAACTTGCGGTAGAACAGAGATTGATTTAATTGGTCTTGCCCATCAAGTGGAAAAAGAGTTTGAAAAAATGGATAAAAAAATAAAAATCGCTGTAATGGGGTGTGTAGTTAATGGACCAGGAGAGGCAAAGGAAGCTGATTATGGTGTAGCGGGAGGAAAAGGAGTTGGAGTATTATTTAAAAAAGGTAAAATAGTTAAGCAGGTTGGTGAAAAGGATATTCTAAAAGAGTTGAAAAAAATGATAGATGATGATTTTAATTAAAACTTTTTTAGGAATTTTGTAGTCTAAAATTATAAAGCTAAAATAATGAGGTATTTAAATGGATTTTGATCAAATATATAATGAGTATTTTGATAGAATATACTATAAAATACTATCAACAGTAAAAAATGCCGAAGATGCCGAAGACATAGCTCAAGAAGTTTTCATTAGTGTTTATAAAAACCTTAAAGGCTTTAGAGAGGAAAGCAACATATATACTTGGATTTATAGAATAGCTATAAATAAGACATATGATTTTTTTAGAAAAAAGAAGCTGAATCTAGAGTTAAATGATGAGATTTTAAGTGTTGAAAGTAATGAAGACTTTAATATTCCAATCCTTTTAGAGGAGAAGTTAAAAGAACTACCTTTCCAAGAGAGGGAGATAGTTGTTTTAAAAGATATATATGGCTATAAACTTAGGGAGATTGCAGATATGAAAGAGATGAATATATCAACAGTAAAAACGATATACTATAAAGCTATTAAAGATATGGGAGGTGTGATATAAATGGTATCTCCAAAAGAGAGAGTAAGAGCAAATATTTATAAAACATTGTTGGAAGAGGAAAAGAAAAAGAGCAAGAAAATCTCTGTACTTTCTTTATCTCTTTTCGTGGTAGGAGTGTTTACAGGAACATCTTACGACTTAGTTAAAAGAAATATTGCTCCTACTGAGAAATTAGTAGCTTTAGAGAGTGGAGAGCTGCAAAGAAAAATATCAGATAAAAAAGAGATAGGATTTACAATTGACGATTTATTTCAAGCAGATGAAATAAAAATAAATAAAAGAGATTTTAATACTGAAAATCTTTTTGTGACAGATCTACAAATTTAGTGGAGGACTTTATGAAAAAAATAGTGATGGGACTATTGATACTTGTAGCTACTGTATCAGCCTATGCGACATCGGGAATAGGGATAGTAAAAGATGAAGATTTTAGGGCTATAGGGGTAAGTCAAGACAATATAGAAAAAGTTAAGGTTATAATTGAACAGGCCAGTATTCAATATAAACTAAAAACACTAGACAAGAAAGCTTTAGAAATTGAAATTAATAAGTACATTTTAGATGGAACAGAAAAAAATCTTGAAAAATTAAATGAGCTAGTTGAAAAGGTGGGTCTTTTAGATGCTGAAATTATAAAGGATAGATT
>NZ_DBGBQB010000341.1:0-11767 GCF_048470075.1 Cetobacterium sp.
GTTATTGAATAGTAATGGAAGTAAGGTAATAAAATTAGAAAAAAATTTTGTTTTAAAAAAACAATATAAAAATGTATGGATAGAGAAGGAAAGAATAGATAATTTAGAACATATTAATGAAACTATTGTGGAAAAAATACCATTTAAACGAGATTTTAATGGTTATATTATAGAAGCTATTGAAAGTGACAAAAGCTTTTGTAAAAATGAATTTTTAACAAATTTGAAAATAGGTGACACTGTAGAGATCAGAACAAGAAAGGACGGGGATAGAATAAAACCTTTAGGAATGACATCTTATAAGAAATTGAAAGAGATTTTTATAAATGAAAAAGTTCCAAAAGACATGAGGGGAGAGATACCATTGGTGGTAAAAAATAACGAAATTGTTTGGGCTTCAGGAATAAAGAAAAGTGAAAGCTTTAAAGGTGAGAAAAATAAAAAAGGAATTAAGCTAATCATAAGGAGGCAAGATGAAGAATAGAGAAGATAATGAAAAAATGGCATTGTATAACTTCATTGAAGAGGAGCCAAAAAAAGATGAAAGCGACGACGATGAAGCTGAAAAAGACAATGACAAAAAATCAAAAGAGGAAAAAGAGAAAGAAGAGCTAGAGGAAAGAAAAAGAAAAATTAAAGAAAAATTAAAAGAGGGTATAGATAAAGGAAAACAAGATAAAGACTCAAATGACTCAAGAGAGCTAGGTGGGAAATTTAATTTAAAAGGTTTTGTAATGTTATTATTTATAGTGACAATAATATTATCTCTTCCAACAATGTTCTCTAAATCAGACTCAACAAATGTAAAAACAGTAAGCTATACTGATTTTTTACAGGATGTAAAAGATAATAAACTTGTTAGAGTGGATGAAAGAGAGGGGTATATCTATGGATATACTGCCGATAAAGATGCCTCTGCTGTAAAAGCTAGAATGATTACAGATAGATTAGGTGGAGATCCACAATTAGTTGACTTAATAGAGAATAAAAATATTCAGATACAGTCATTACCACCTCAAGAGTTACCATTCTTATTGAATATGTTAGCATCTTGGTTCCCAATGTTACTACTGATTGGAATTTGGATATTCATGTTAAATAAAATGAATAAAGGTAGTGGAGGAGGACCTCAAGTATTTAATATGGGGAAATCAAAAGCTAAAGAAAATGGAGAAAACGTATCTCAAGTTACATTTGCTGATGTTGCAGGAATTGATGAAGCAAAAGTGGAGCTAGAGGAGATTGTACAGTTCTTAAAAGAACCTGATAAATTTAAAAATTTAGGAGCTAAGATTCCAAAGGGAGTTTTACTATTAGGAGCTCCTGGAACAGGTAAAACTCTATTGGCTAAGGCCGTGGCTGGAGAAGCTGGAGTTCCATTCTTCAGTATGTCAGGATCGGAGTTCGTAGAGATGTTCGTTGGAGTTGGAGCATCAAGAGTTAGAGACCTATTCTCTAAGGCTAGAAAAAATTCACCTTGTATAATTTTTATAGATGAGATAGACGCCGTGGGTAGAAAAAGAGGAAGCGGTCAAGGTGGAGGAAATGATGAGAGAGAGCAAACACTGAATCAACTTCTAGTTGAAATGGATGGATTTGGAAGCGATGAGACAATAATTGTTTTAGCTGCAACAAATAGACCAGAGATTTTAGACAAGGCCTTAATGAGACCTGGAAGATTTGATAGACAAGTGGTTGTTGATAGACCTGATATAAAGGGTAGAGAAGCTATTTTAAAAGTACACTCAAGAAACAAAAAATTTGCTTCAGACGTAGACTTTGAAGTAATTGCTAGAAAAACTCCTGGATTTGTTGGAGCAGATATAGCTAATATGCTTAATGAGGCTGCAATTTTAGCAGCTAGAGCTGGTAGAGATGAGATAAACATGTCCGATCTAGAAGAGGCATCTGAGAAGGTAACAATAGGACCAGAGAGAAAATCTAGAATGGCTGTTCAAAAAGAGAGAATAATAGTTGCATACCATGAAGTGGGGCATGCAATGACTCAAAGATTATCGCCAAACACAGAGCCTGTTCATAAAGTTACAATAATTCCAAGAGGAATGGCAGCTTTAGGATATACAATGACTCTTCCAACAGAGGATAGATACCTGAAATCTAAAAATGAGTTTTTATCTGAACTTGTAACTCTATTGGGAGGTAGAGCTTCAGAGGAGATTGTATTTGGAGATATAACAACAGGAGCAAGTAATGATATTGAAAGAGCAACAGCGATAGCTCATGCAATGGTAACTAAATATGGTATGAGTGACAAGTTTGGACCAATAATGTTAGATGCTACTCGTGATGGGGATATGTTCCAGCAAAAACTTTATGGAGAGACAACTTCAAAAGAGATAGATGATGAGATTAGAAGACTAGTTACAACAGCTTATAATAAAGCAAAAGAGATTTTAACTGAAAATAGAGAGACATTAGAGAATATAACACAGGCTTTATTGAGATTAGAGACAATAACAGGTGAAGAGTTAGATGAGATGTTACAAGGAAAAACAGTTGAAAGAATAGAGAAGGAAAATAAAATAGAAGAGAAGTTAGCGGATTTAAAAGAAGAGGAAAATAAGCTAAAAGAGGAGCTAAAACAGAAAGCTTCACAGTCAGTTTTAGATGATCAAAAAGAGGTTTAGTTTAAAAAATAGACTTTACTAAAAAAAGAACTTATGATATAATTAAATTAATCTATGCTAGGATTTACGATTAAGCCCCGTAGACCTTGGCTTAGATATTAAATATTTAGGAGGAAGTAAAATGGCTATAAACAAAGCAGAAATAATCAGTGCTTACGGAAAAGATGGGAAAGATACAGGATCTACAGAGGTTCAAATCGCAATATTAACTGCACAAATCAACCACTTAACTGATCACTTAAGAACTCATAAGAAAGATTTCCACTCAAGATTAGGATTATTAAAAATGGTTGGAAAAAGAAAGAGACTTTTAAGCTACTTAATGAAGAAAGATATCGAAGGATACAGAGCACTTATTGCTAAATTAGGAATCAGAAAGTAGTATTTAAGACGAGGAAATTTTTCCTCGTTTTTTTTATATAATAAAAAGGGGGGTTGAATGAAAAAGATAGTTTTATTATTTTTGATAATAGTTTCAATGGGATTATATTCTCAAAGTTTAGATAATACTGAAAATACAGGTAGTGAAGAGTATATAAAAGGTAAAATTTTATATTTAGAAAGCACTGTAAAAAGTGGTTATAATGGTGAAGATGGAATTAAAGAGATAGAGGAGTATCGAGTTAGAGTTTTAGAGGGTGATGATAAAGGAAGAGAGATTTTAGTTCAATCCCCAGTCTATTTAGAAAAGGCTTATAATATCTTTTTAAGAGAGAATCAAAATGTAGTTCTCTATAAAGAAAAGGAAGCGGGAAAAAGGAGCACATACTATATAGTTGATGTTGATAAAAGGGAATCAATATTGGCTATAATTGGGATTTTTGTATTTTTAACTATCTTTATAGCAAAATATAAAGGTGTGAAAGCTATTCTATCATTGATTATTGTTGTAGGAATAATTTATGAAGTGTTTTTACCAATGATATCAGTGGGATATTCTCCTATACTGATTTCAACGTTAACAGCACTATTATGTTCAACAATTACAATACTTTTAACTACAGGATTTTCTCAAAAGGGTCTGGTCGCAATCTTGGGAGCTGTAGCAGGAGTTATAATTGCGGGGATAATATCGATGTATTTTTCATATAAGATGGCTATGACAGGATTTGTATCAGTTGAGGCTCTAAATTATTCAACACTTCTTCAAGGTATAAGGGTAAGAGAGATTATATCAGCTGGAGTTATTCTAGGAAGTATGGGAGCTGTCATGGATGTCTCTATGTCTATCTCCTCAGCTTTAACAGAGCTAAAGAAAAGGGATTTAACTATAACAAGAAAAGAGATTTTTGACTCTGGAATGAGAATAGGTGAAGATATAATAGGTACAATGGTAAACACTTTAATATTGGCCTACATAGGAAGTGGAATACTATCAACTCTATTCATATATCTACAAAAAGAGCAATTCCCACTAATAAGAATTTTAAATTTTGAATCTGTAGCGGCAGATATTGTGAGAGCATTTGCTGGAAGTATTGGTATATTAGTTGCAGTACCAATAACTTCATACCTATGTTGTATTCTATTTGTAAAACAGAATGAGATAGAATCTAAAGAGAGCTAATTTTTTAATTAGCCTCTTTTTTTATTACTATTACCTATAAAAGTAATTCTAAAATATATTTGACAATCTAAAATATAGAAGGTATAAGAGTAATATGGAACATAATACAACGAAAAAGGAGGAAGTATAATAGATTTATTGTAATCTATTGTGCGAAACAAAATGACAAACAAGAAAAAAAGAGGTTTCCCCACGGCATTTACTGTACTTTTTATTATTCTTATTTTAGCTGCAGGTCTTACTTATGTAGTTCCTTCAGGAAAATTTTCAAGATTGGCTTATGAGTCCCAATCAAATGAATTTGTTGTTACTGATCCCAATGATTCAGTAGTAACCTTTCCTGCAACACAGGAAACGCTAGATAAGTTTAAAATTCAGTTAGGACTGGATAAATTTGTAGATGGAGTTATTCAAAAACCAATAGCTATTCCAGATACCTACACTAGGATAGAGCAGCGACCTCAAGGTCCACTGGATATAATTAAAGCTCCCATAGAAGGAGTATTTGATACTGTGGATATAATGGTATTTGTTTTAATTTTAGGAGGAATAATTGGAATTATCAATAAAATTGGAGCTTTTGACGCAGGAATAGCAGCACTTTCCAAAAAGACAAAGGGAAAGGAGTTCATTCTTGTTGTTCTAGTATTTTTGTTGACAACTCTTGGTGGGACAACCTTTGGGCTAGCAGAGGAAACAATAGCTTTTTACCCAATTCTTATGCCTATCTTTCTTGTCAGTGGTTTTGATGCTATCACATGTATAGCAGCAATTTATATGGGATCCTCCATAGGAACAATGTTCTCAACTGTGAATCCTTTTTCTGTTGTAATCGCATCCAATGCTGCTGGAATTAATTTTACAAATGGTTTAACATATAGAGTCATTGTACTTGTATTAGGATCGGTGATAACACTTGCTTATATCTATTGGTATGCTAAAAAAGTTAGATTGAATCCTGAAGCTTCACTAGTTTATGAAGATGAACATGTAATTCATGAAAGATTTTTAAAGGACTATGACAGCGAATCTAAGGTTCAGTTTACTATAAGAAGAAAGCTTGTACTTCTTATTTTTACATTGGCATTCCCTATTATGATTTGGGGGGTTGCTAGAGGTGGATGGTGGTTTGAGGAGATGTCAGCTCTATTTTTAGCAGATGCCATATTGATAATGATTTTTTCAGGGTTATCCGAAAAGGACTGCGTAAATACTTTTATTGCAGGAGCTGCAGATCTGGTTGGAGTTGTTTTAACTATTGGACTTGCAAGATCCATAAATATTGTTATGGACAATGGCTTTATTTCAGATACACTATTGAACTATTCAGCGGAACTGATAGCACAGATGAATGGAGGAGTTTTCGCAATTGTAGAGATGATTGTATTTTCTGTACTGGGATTCTTTATCCCATCCTCATCAGGATTAGCGGTTTTATCTATGCCTATTATGGCGCCTCTTGCAGACACTGTTGGAGTTTCGAGAGAGGTTGTTATAAATGCCTATAACTGGGGACAGGGACTTATGTCATTTATAACTCCCACTGGACTTATTCTTGTTACTCTTGAGATGGCAGAAACAACTTTTGATAAATGGTTAAAATATATACTTCCTCTGATGGGAATAATGGGAGTTTTCTCAATTGTTATGTTAGTTATAAATGCGTTATTATGATTTGGAGGTATTGAATGAGAAAATTAGCAAATTTAAGTCCTGAAAGAGTTTTCTATTATTTTGAAGAGATATCTAAAATACCTAGAGAGTCTCATCATGAAAAAGCAGTGAGTGATTATGTTGTCAGCTTTGGAAAAAAAATAGGGCTTGAAACATATCAAGATAGCTCTTTCAATGTAATTTTAAGGAAAAAAGCATCCCCTGGGTATGAAAAATCACCAGGCGTTATTATTCAAGGTCATTTGGATATGGTATGTGAAAAGGAGATAGACAGTGATCATGATTTTTCAAAAGATCCCATTGATTTAGTGATTGATGGCGATAGGTTAAAAGCTAATAAAACCACTTTAGGAGCTGACAATGGAATTGCTATTGCAATGGCAATGGCTCTTCTTGAAGATAACTCCTTAAAACATGGACCTTTGGAATTTCTTGCAACCACATCTGAAGAGGTGGATTTAGGTGGAGCTCTTTCCATAGATTCAACAATACTAAAGGGAAGTATGCTTATAAATATAGATTCAGAGGATGAGGGTGTTCTGACAGTGGGATCAGCTGGGGGTATAGAGCTAAACATAGGTATACCTTTTATTAAAGAATCTAAAGAATCACTTTTATCTTGGAGCATTGGAATTCAAAACTTTTCAGGGGGACACTCTGGAGTTGAGATTCATAGGCGAAAAGGAAATGCAAATAAAGTTATGGTAGAGGTTTTGAAGAGAATTAATTCCAGAGAAAATATCTTTTTAGTAGAGGTTTCAGGGGGAAGTAAAGATAACGCTATTCCAAGAACTGCCCAGGCTATAATCGCTTCTAAAACAGATATCTCATCAGTGATAGAGTGCACGTTAAAAGAGGTACTTGAAGGATATAAAGAGTTTGAACCTCTAGTTCAAGGAGAGGTAAAAAAAGTGGATATTTCCCCTGAGGTTATCGATAAAAAATCCTTTGAAAGATATTTAAGTTTAGTTGAAGAGATACCTACGGGAGTGAATACATGGATGAAAGAGTATCCAGAGATAGTTGAATCGTCAGATAACTTAGCAATCATAAAAACACATGAGGATACAATTCAGGTGATTGTTTCTTTAAGAAGCTCTGATCCAAAAGTTTTAAAGGAGTTACAAGATACTATGGTAGCCACTGTTGAAAAAAATGGAGGAAAGTATCACTTCTCTGCTGGTTATCCTGAGTGGAAATTCAATCCTATATCCCATTTAAGAGAAAAAGCTCTAGAGATATATAAAAAGTTATATAAAAAAGATATGCGTGTTGAGGTTATCCATGCTGGCTTGGAGTGTGGAGCTATTTCTCAGAAATATCCACATATGGATATTATAAGTATAGGGCCTAATATCAAGGATGTTCACACTCCACAAGAATCTTTAGATATTCCGTCCACTGAAAGGGTTTATAACTATCTAAAGGAGTTATTAAGCTCTCTTTAGAGTAAAAAAATAGAGGCTAACCTATTTTAAAAGGTAGCCTCATTTTTTATTGCTCAGTTGGAACAAAGTGATTAACAACATTGTCCCATAGGTTTTCTTTTTTTAAAATATATTCTATAAACTCTCTAACAGCTCCATCGCCACCATTCTTACTAGATATGAAATCAGCTATTGAAAGAATCTCATTGACCGAATCTTTTGGAGCACCTGTTAACTTACACTTTTTCATAACGGCTAAATCAATTAAATCATCACCCATATATGCTACATTGTTATAAGATATACCATATTTTTCCAAGATTGTATCCAAAGTTGCAATTTTATTTTTTATACCTTGATGAATCTCTTTTACTCCTAGTTCTTGACAACGTTTAGTCACAATTTGAGATGTTTTTCCAGTTATTATAGCAATCTCTTTACCTTGAGCTATTGCCTGTGTTATTCCTAAACCATCTTTGACATTAAAGGCCTTTATTTCATCTCCAAGATTTGATACATAAAGTTTTCCATCAGTGAGTGTTCCATCAACATCTAAAACTATAAGCTTAATCATAACCCCTCCTTAAAAAATAAAAATAAAACTGGGGAATTTCCCCAGTTTTACCTCAATAGCATTGATTATAAAGCGTTAACTCTTGCAGCTAATCTAGCTTTTCTTCTAGATGCTGTATTCTTTTTCATGATTCCTTTGCTTACAGCTTTATCTAACTCTTTGTAAGCTACTGATAAAGCAGCTTTCGCAGCCTCAACCTCTTTAGTTTCTACTGCTACTAAAACTCTTTTAAGCATAGTCTTTACTCTAGATTTTACAGCTTGATTTCTCTCTCTGTTTCTCTCTGCTATTATAACTCTCTTTTTTGCTGATTTTGAATGTGCCAAATCAAAAACCTCCCTTTAATTTTAAATAAAATTTTCATAACATAATAACATAAATAACGCTTTATGTCAATATGATTATACTGTTAAGTATAAGTATTTTAATTTGACAGGTAAGCATAAAAAGAGACACAATATTTACAATGGACCTAAAATATTTTAACACATTTAGCACAAAAAAAGAAGATAAATAAAAAAATAATTTATATTTTCTCAAAAAAAGGGTATTATATTATAAGAAAGAATATAACAAAAGAAGAAAGGATACAGATGAATATAGAAGAAAAAATATCTTTAACTGCACGAGAGAAGATTAAGTTAGAGATAGAAAAAGTTGATGGAAATGAAGTATTTTTTAGAGGAATTCCCGATGAAGAAGGTATAGTAATAGAGGTAGAAGTTCTTGCAAGAGGAAACAAATATTCAGTACCAGCAATATTAAAAGCGATGAGAAAAGGTGAGGTTATAATACATAATCATCCCTCAGGACATCTATACCCTTCAGATCCAGATGTAGAGATAGCTGCAATATATTCAAATAAATTGGATGGAGCATCATACATAGTAAATAATGATGCAACAGATATCTATATCATTGTTGAATTAACTCAGAAAAAAAATGTAAAGATAGATATAAAACCCTATTTTGAAAAAAAAGGGCTTTTAGCCGGAGTCTTTAAAGAGTTTGAATATAGAAATGAACAACTAGAGATGGCTGAAGTTATTGAAAAAGGGTTAAATACAGAGACGAAGGTTATAGTTGAAGCTGGAACTGGGACAGGAAAGACTCTAGGTTATCTTCTCCCTGCAATAGAGTGGAGTATAAAAAATAAAAAAAGGGTTGTAATAAGTACAAATACGATAAATTTACAGGAACAACTTTTAAATAAAGATATACCTATTGCTAAAAAAGTTATCCAGGGAGACTTTAACTATATGTTAGTTAAGGGTAGAGGAAACTATCTATGTAACAGAAAACTTCACAATGTTGCAACAGGTGATATTGTAGATTTTGAAGAGTATAGCCAAAGTCAAAAATCACAGTTTAGAGAAGTTGTAAAATGGGGAGGAAAAACTGAAACAGGGGATAAAGCGGAACTTCCTTTTGAAGTGGATTATTCCATATGGGAGCACTTTCAAAGTGAAAGTGATATGTGTGCAGGAAATAAATGCCCATTTAAATCAGAGTGTTACTTTTTAAAGGCTAGAGATGAAAAGAAAAAGGCTGATATTTTAATAACGAACCATCATATGTATTTCTCTGATTTAGCTATAAGAAAAGAGATTGGCTTTAATACAGAGTATTCAATATTACCAGAGTATGAGTTAGTTGTTTTTGACGAGGCTCACAATGTTGAGAAAGTAGCAAGAGACTACTTCTCCTATGAGATTTCAAAATATGGTTTCACTAAGACTATGAATCAGATTTACACAATGGAAAAGTCTAAAAAAAGAGGGACAGGAAGCTTAGATGTATTAATAAATTATTTGAAAAATTGTGATTATGATGGAAAAAAAGGTATAGAATCAGACTTGGAAAATGATATAAAATTAAGACATCGTAACCTATTTAACTCAGGAAGAGCATATTTTAATTTTTTAATAGAGATTTTTTCAAAGGGACAAATGGGAAGTATAACATATAGATTGAAAAAAAATGAGTTTGAAAAAGCTGTTTTTTATAATCAACTGGACAATTTAAAAGATGAGTTTGTAGTGGATTTATCCTCATATTTAAAAAAAATAAGAACTATTTTAGGCAAAATTAAAGATATAGAGGATAAGGAGGGATATGTTAGCGACTTTTCCAGATATATAGATAGATTGGATGGATTTTTTGAAAATTTAAAATTTATTAACTCCTTAGATGATGAAAAATTTATATATTGGGCAGAGGTAAATGGAAAAAAAAGTAACTCTAAATTAGTTGCAACACCTCTTAAAATAGATGGAGAGTTGGATAAAAATCTATATATGAACCTGAAGCAGATGATTTTTACATCAGCTACAATAGCTATAGGAAATGACTTTACATATTTTAAGGAGAGTATAGGACTAAAGGAGAAAACTTTAGAGAAGGTTATACATTCACCATTTGATTATAACAATCAGATGAAAGTATATCTACCTAAAGATCTTCTAAATCCAAGTGACCCTAAATTTATCGATAGCATTAAAGACTTTTTAAAAAATTTAATATTGAAAACTTCAGGGAAATGTTTTATACTATTTACTTCATATAGTACCTTAAACTACATGTACTATATGATAAAAGATGAGCTGGAGGACGCTGGATTGAATCTATTGATTCAGGGACAAGCTCCTAGAACACAACTTGTTAATATGTATAAAAATATCAAAAATCCAGTTTTATTTGGAACGGATTCATTCTGGGAAGGAGTGGATATAAAAGGGGAGCAACTGAGTTCTGTAATAATAATAAAACTTCCATTCAAAGTCCCTAGTGACCCTATAACAGAGGCTATAATAGAGAATATAACTCAGCAGAATAAAAATGCCTTTGTGGAGTATCAGATACCAGAATCTGTGATAAAGTTTAAGCAGGGAATAGGAAGATTGATCAGAAGTAAAAGTGATAAGGGAATAATAACTATATTGGATAATAGAGTAATAACAAAGAGCTATGGGAAATATTTTAAAGATGCAATACCTACAAAAAATATAAAAATACTTACTAAAGAAGATGTTTTAAAAGATATTTCTAAAACCTAAAAGGAGTAACTAATATGAAAAAAATTGAGCTATTTGGTCTAAGTTTAACTTTTAAAATAAATAAGAAAAACGCAGACGATGCTGAATTATATACTAAAGATCATCATTTAAAAGAAAAAATATTTTATTTAATTTTAATGATAATGCTTATAGTTATTAGTTCAAGAAGTGGCTATATAGTAAATAAACAGAAGTATGATGTGGGAGATGTGGCAATTAATGATATATACTCCCCTAAAAGTATTCTTTTTAATGACAGAGATAAAAAACAAGATATTATAAAAAATCTTATGGAAAACTCAAAAAAAGAGTACATATATGTTCCACAGGCTGGAACAGTTTATATTTCAGGAGCAGAGTATCTTTTTGATGAGATATTGAAGAAAAATTTTAAGAAAAATAAATTATATTTAGATAAGGTTGAAGATATAATTGGAAAACAATTACCCCCTAGATTGATAGTGGAGTTGACACAATTAAATAAAAAAGAGCTATTGGAAACTAGGGAAAGAGTAATAGGTTTTTTAACAAAGGCCTATGCTACAGGTATTATTAGAGAGAAGGGAAGTTTAACTATATCCCCTCCCAATGATGAGCTTTTTTTAGAACTGCCAGAGTTTGATAAAAAAATTGTTGAAAATTTTTTAACTGCAAACTATATATATGATGAAACTAAAACTAAAAACTCCATAGCAGAAAAAATCTCACAGATAGATGATCAAATTTTGGATATAAAAGCTGGAACTTTACTTGTAAAAAAAGGGGATATAATAACTGATAGTAGAGCTAAACTATTGGAAGCAGTTGGAATATACTCCTAT
>NZ_DBGBQB010000342.1:0-1583 GCF_048470075.1 Cetobacterium sp.
ATTTAAAAGTAAAAGAAATAAAAGATTTTTCTAAAGATGAAAATTCTTACATAATAAAACATGATGGAAATAAGTATATTTATTGTGGTGGAAGTAAGGACACATATATAGATTTAACAAAATTAGAAAAATCTATAAATAACCAACCAGAAGTAGATACAGAAAATATTCTAAACTCTATTTATAAAGATGGTCAGAGTTTATCTAAATTAGAAATAACTCAAACAGAAGCTAGTAAAATATCTTCAATAGGACAGCTATATGATGGAGAAGTTGGTGGACAAAAATATCATTCATTAATAAATAAAGAAGATATATTTATATCAAATGGTAATAAAATTTCTCTTTTAAAGGATGATTTAACAACATCAACACAAGCTATAGGTCAAGCTGTTAACTTTGGAGGAGCTGAAGTATATAACTTTGGAAGTATAAAAGTAGCTTCAGCTTCAGATATTGCTGTTGGGCAATATGTAACAGGTAATAATAACTTAGCAATAGGAAGATTAGGTGCATATAATTTTGGACTAATCGGTGTATCTAGTTCTGGACAAAAATCTATAATTCCTGGTGAGAAAATAAATAGTGCTGGAATTTATGTAAACTCTATAAAAACTCCTGTTATTGGAGCAAACTTTGGAACTATTAAGATAAATAATACAGATAATACAAATGGGTATTATGGAGTTGGAATGTTAGCAGATGGAAAAGGTGCTAAAGTTTTTAACTTTGGAACTATAGAAGTAACAGAAGCAGCTACTAACAATAATAATATAACTCCAGAAAATCAAAAGTTTATGGTTGCTAAAAATGGTGGAAGAGTTTATAACTATGGAACTTTAAAATCAAATGGAAAAGATATAGTTGTAGATGGAAAAGTATCATCATCAACTACAGCAAAATATATTACAGATAACAAAGTTATATTTACAGATGAAGTAGAAATATTATCTGAAGTTGGAAAAGGAGATAGCTATACAATAGATTCTTATATAACTGCTAAAAATGGAGTTGAAGGATTAGATCAAATTAAGTCAACTGGAGTATATGAAACAAAAGCTATTGAAAAAATAGATAAAGATGGAAATACAGTTGTTGATTTAAAATTAGAAAAAACTAAAAAGATTGAGGATTTAACTACTGGTGATTTAAATAGAATGATAAAAGAAGCTAATTTAGATTCATATGTTTATGCAGATGGAAAAGGAAAAAATGCAGAAGCTATAAACTATTTAGTATCAACAGGAAATACAGAGAATTTAAAAGGGATTTTTGCACCAGTATATGAAAATCTAAATGGAAGTATTTTAAAAAGTGCAGAAAGATTTAATGATTATGCTGTAAGTATTAATTCAAATGAAATTACAGAAATATCTGGAGATTTTAATAGAAACTTTAGAGGATTCTTTGCAAACGACACATTACCTAATGTAAAGTTTGGTGTTTTCAAAAATTCTAGAAAAGATGCAAATTTAGGAGCTGGTATTGATTATAACAGAGATTCAACTACTGTTATTGGATCTCAATATTTAACATCTAATTTTGTATTAAATTATGGTTATGAAAATAATAAAAATGAATAT
>NZ_DBGBQB010000343.1:0-2099 GCF_048470075.1 Cetobacterium sp.
ATTTTATCCACTTCTAAATAAGAAAATTCTTCTAAAAGATTTTCAAGGTTTTTCTTGCTCGCTTCAAGATTTTGTATTTGTAATTCAATATCTTCGATTTTCTTTTTGTAAACATCAAAAAAACTATTTATTTCTCTAGAGTTACTTTGATCGAATTTATTTTTAATCTCTTCCAAAGAAAATCCATTGTCTTTAAGAGTGATTATATTTTGTAATTTCAAGATTTGATATTCACTATAATATCTATAGCCGTTACTAGGATCAACATAGTCAGGTTTTAAAATATTATTTTCGTCATAGTATCTTAACGTTTTATTAGAAAGTCCAGTTATTTTAGATATTTCACCTATTAGATACAAATCTTTTTTCATAACTTAACAACAACTCTCCCTTTATTTCCACCTTTTAAAATTAATTCGATTCTATCATTTAATTCTTCTAATGTGATCTCTGTGCAAAGTTTATCTAAATCGTGAAGTTTCCACTCTTCAGCTAGTTTATTCCATAAAATCTCTCTTTCAGAAGAACTTATTTGAACAGAATCAACACCATAAAGAGTCACTCCTCTTATTATGAATGGATAAACAGATGATTCAAAAGAAGCTCCAGCAACATTACCACAAGTTGTAACTACTCCATTATATTTTAAAGATTTTATAGCTGTTGAAAGAACGTTTCCACCAACGGTATCGATAGCTCCAGCATAAATTCCTTTTAACATTGGTCTTGAGGTATCGTTAACATCTTCTCTTCCAATAACTCTTTTAGCCCCAATACTTAATAAGAACTCTTTTTCTTCTGGTTTACCAGTAATCCCAACAGCCTCGTATCCTAATTTACTTAAAATTTTAACAGCAACTGATCCAACTCCACCAGTAGATCCAGTGACTAAAATCTCTCCATCTTCAGGTTTTAAATCTCCTTTAACAATTAATTTATAAACCGAGATTGCAGCAGTTAAACCAGCTGTTCCGTAAATCATACTTTCTTTTAAAGTCATACTTTTAGGAAGAGGAACAACCCATTCAGAAGGAACTTTTATATATTCTTGATAACCACCAGAAGTGTTCATCCCAAGGTCATATCCAGTGACAATAACCTCAGTCCCAGGAGTTAAATTTGGATTCTTGCTTTCTACAATTACACCAGCAGCATCAATTCCAGGCGTATGTGGATAAACTTTTGTAACACCTTTGTTTCCACTTGCCGATAAAGCATCCTTGTAGTTTAACGAACTATAACTAACTTTAATCAAAGTGTCATAATCAGGTAAATCATTAATATCTTTTTCTACAATATTTCTATTAAAAGTACCCTCAGTTTCTGTTACTAAAAAAGCTTTGAATTTCATAATTATAACCTCCATAATATTCATTAATAAAAAAAGTATAAACTATACCCTGGGGTTAAAGTCAATACTTTTAATTTTTTTATTTGAAATTATTCCAGTATTCACTGATCTCTTCTAAAGTTTTCCCCTTTGTTTCTGGTAAAAAAGATATAAATATCAAAGAGGATAAACTAAATATAAAAAATACAAAAAATGGCAGTGAATGACTTTGAAGATTTATTACCGGAAAAATTTGTGTCAAACTTATATCAAATATATAATTTATAACAGTGAATAAAGTTACTCCCAAAGATCTTATAGAGTTTGGAGTTATTTCTGAGATATATACTGTTAATGCAGTTCCAAAAGCTATTGTGTAAGTCATATTGTAAAAATAGATTGAAAAAACATCAAAGCTACCTTTTTCCTTAAAAAATAAAGCAAAAGCTAGATAGCCTAAAGATAAAGCCATAATTAATGTTCCATAAAATAAAAGTTTTTTTCTTCCAAATTTATCTATAAAAAATAGTACCACTATAGATCCTAATATTTCAAATCCTCCCATTATAATACTTTGAGAATATCCAGAGGTTTTAAAAAAAGATACCTCTTTAAATAGTTCAGGAGCATAGTAAATGATAGGATTTATGCCTGAAAATTGTCTAAATATGGCTGATAAAACAATTAAAAATAAAACAGTTTTAATTCCTTTATTAAAACTATATTTTTTCTTTTCTTTTGATTTTTCTCGAATCTCTTTAGAAATTTT
>NZ_DBGBQB010000344.1:0-3700 GCF_048470075.1 Cetobacterium sp.
CCTAAGTCTACTACTATTTTTATTGAAAAATATTATTTAAAAAAATATTTTATACTTAAATTTTATAGACTTGCTTTTTTTTCAAGTTTTATTTAAAATATGGGAAAAAATATTAAAAAAAGTTTTAATTGTAGGATATAAATGTGGAAAAAATAAAAAATAGACCATACACTAAATATGGTCTATTTTAAATAATATTACTTTAAATCTATGATAGCTCTTTCTAAACAGTCAAGAGTAAATCTTACTCTATCTTCACGGGCATTTTCTCCCATATGTCCAATTCTGATAACCTTGTCAGCTAAAGGTCCATAAGATCCAGAAAGTAAGATATTATACTTAGTTCTTAGATGAACTAATAAATCCTCTGCTCTTATTCCTTCAGGAGGATAGAAAGCAGTAACTGTAGGAGAGAAATTAGACTCTAAATATAGTGAACAACCCAACTCTTTAAGTCTTTCAATACAAAGGTCTCTCATCTCCTCATGTCTATCAAAAACTCTAAATAAAGTTTCTGATAAAAGGTTATCAATAGCAGTACCCAAACTGATTATATCACTAGCGGGCATAGTATATGGGAAAGTTCTGCTCTCCTCAATATTTTTCCACTGTAAAAGATTGCAATAGAAAGATGGAATAGGAGTTGTTCTATTGTCCATTGCTTTCCAAGCATCATCACTAACAGCAACAATTGTTAATCCAGGAGCTGCTGAAAAAACTTTTTGTGAAGCAGATAGCATGATATCTACTCCCCATTCATCCATTCTAAAATCCACTCCTCCAAGAGCTGCTACAGTGTCAACTACAGTTAAAATACCTTTAGATTTTAATAGTTGGCAAATAGGTCCAATATCATTTAGTAGTCCACTAGGTGTATCACAGTGAACAATAGTGGCGTATTTAAAGTTTGAATCCTTTTCTAAAAAAGTTTTTAGACTGTCTAAATCTACTGATTTTTTCCAACTTGATTCAAATAGAGTAACTTTCCCCCCATAAGGTTCAATAAGCTCCTTAAATCCTTGGCCAAAAAAACCATTAGAAATAACTAAAACTCTATCATCCTTCTCTGTAAGAGATGCACAAGCCGCATCTAATCCAAGCATACCTTCTCCACACATTATAAGAATTTTAGAGTGGTCTGATCCAATAAAATTTCTAAGTCTATGACAAACGAATTTGTAGTAGCTTAAAAAGTCAGGGTCAAGATCAGGGTTTCCAAACACCTTACTTCTTGCATGTAAAGTATTTCCTGAAACAGTAGTAGGGCCAGCGGTCATCATTAGGTAGTTAGGTCTGTAAAATAACATTTTAAATCCTCCTTGATTTTAATTTTTACAAGAAAAATAACTTACTTTGTATGTCAATATAGTAGATTTAAAACTTTTAGTTAAAGAGTAGCTAGAGCTAGAAAATCCAGTGACTCCAGTTTCTTTTAAATGTTTTAAAGCTTTAAGAGGTGTGTCAAATTCTAGAGTAAACTCCTCCTCTTGAAACTCAACAAAAGTATAGTATTTTTTTAAAATTTTATAAATCTCATCTGTGCTTTTATAGTTTAAAGACACTCCAAAATGGTTGAGTATCTCAATTAAGTTTCCTTTAGAATAGATGGAAAAAATTAGTTGTGGGCTGCTTTTAGAAAGTTTCTCAATGAGAGAATCTAAATTTTCAACCCATTGAAAAGCCGAGCTAGAAACAATTAAAGAGTAATCTTTTAATTGAAGTAACTCCATATTTTCAATAAAGAAATCCCTATACGATATCTCTTTAAAAAAATCTTTTGTATTAAAAATATCATTTAAGTCCAAATGATTAAATTCTAAACTATCATAGAGAGTGTTAGTGAAAATACCAGTGCCACATCCTAACTCTAAAATAGTATCATATTTTTTAGATTTATCAATAAATGTTAAAAGTTTTTTAGCAACTTTTTTTTGAGTAATTGCATTATAGTTGTAATTTTTAAATTGTTTATCAAAATTCATCTTCTTCGCCAATAATATCCCTCCAGTTTTTAAAAGCTTCAAAAGGGTAGTGATTACACTGAAGAGTTGTAATAGTGCTAGCCTCTTTTTGGTAGAATTTTAATTGTTTAGAATAGGGAATAATTCTATCTAGAGTTCCAAGGAAAACCCTGTCAAAAGAATGATGCCTATCCGCTGGGTTTTGAAGTATATCCTTTAACTCTAATCCCAATCTTTTTAAATCTGGAGATTCATCAAAAAGATTTAAAGGTAATCCCATATTAAAATAAAATTTTCTAAGATTATCCAAGGAGAGAGTTTCTAAAGTTAATTTAAACATCTTTAAAGAGATTCCGTACTCTCCAATAACGTAGGGAACTCCATTTATAGCGATAGATACACAGTTAAGATTTTTATTTTCCAGTAAAAACTTAGAGGCATAATATACACCAAAAGACCATCCAACCACAAATATTTTTTTGTATTTAGAAAAACTAATATTATCAATGGTATAGGGATAATTAATACAATGAACTTCAATATTTTTTTCATATGCAAGTTTTTCTATAACATTTTCTTTCATTCCCCACCCATTAAAAAAAAGTATTAAGTGCATAGTTTAACTCCTGAAAAAAATTTATAATATTATCTTTTGATAAAGCTGGGGATAGTCCAATCCTAATTCGAGATGTTCCTTTGGGAACTGTTGGTTCTTTTACACCATAGACAAAATAGCCTTTACTTTTTAAATAGTGAGTAATTTTATCCAGTCTGTCATTCTCTCCAATAATAATGGATATTATATGAGTTGTTGAAAGAGTGGTCATATTATATCTTTTTATTAGAGAGTGAGCTAAATTTTGTAGCTCTAAAAGATGATCTCTTCTACTTTTAAATGTTTCCATTTTTTCTAAGAGAAAGAGATTCCAAGCGATATTAATAGGTGGAAGAGCTGTGGTATAGATAAACTTTCTTCCTCTATTAACAATATAATCTTTATATATCTGATCACAAATTAAGTATGCTCCAGTTGAACCACCACCTTTTCCAAGAGGTATTGAGAGAAAGTCAATATGATCAATCAGATTTTCCTCATATGCCATTCCATAGGAATGAACACCAAAAGAGTGAGCTTCATCAATAATTAGATAGAAGTTAAATTGTTTTTTTAAATCTATAAGTTTTTTTAGATGAACACAATCTCCATCCATACTGTATATGGTTTCTGAAATAACAAAGATATTATCAAACTTAGCTCTATTTTTTTCTAAAAGTAGTTTTAAATGCTTGAGATCCAGATGTCTATATCTCAATAGTGTTGCTTTACTATGAATAATTCCATCATGAATACTGGCATGATTTAATCTGTCACTAATAACTAGGGTATTTTCATCACAGAAAGTTTCAATGATACAGCAGTTACAGTCAAATCCACTGTTGAAAAATAAAACAGGTTTTTTATATATACTTTGTGCTTTCTCTTCTAACTCCATAATTAAAGGGTATGAACCACTGATTAATCTGGAAGAGCTAGAGGATAAAGGAAGATAAGGGTAGGAAGTATAGAACTCTTTAAGTAGAAGTGAGTCATTTCCAAGTCCCATATAGTCATTAGATGAAAGGTTTAAAAGATTTTCATCTAAAATATCTAATTTTCTAAGACGTTTTTCATTTTTAAAGTTTTCTAACTCTTTTTTTAATTTTTCTTTTAACATAGTTTATCACCTAAAATATTATAC
>NZ_DBGBQB010000345.1:0-5590 GCF_048470075.1 Cetobacterium sp.
ATATTTGCTTTTATGCTTTACATATTACTTAAAATTTTCATAAAACCCTCCAATTAAAGCATTAAATGGAGGGTTTTATAATAAATTTTATTTTTTATTTTCAAGTGTGATTGAAAGAGTATCCTCATTAAGTTTATAAGCTGTAAAAGAGAGATAACTCTTCTCTTTAGAGAATAGATTGGGTGTTCCTTCTGGATAATAATCTTCAAAATCATCTGAATCTTCAACAATGTATGGAGAGTTTAAAAAATCTTCAAAATCCTTTTCATTAAAGTATTGTTTATAAAGTTTTAAAGCCTCAGTTTTATTCATTTCCATTTTATATGCCTCCTTGAATCTTAATTTAAGTATTTATTATATCTTTTACCGAAATAAAAGAAGGAATCCTACAAAGAAATTGATAGAATTATTATATTTGACAAAGCAAAAAAATTAAAGTATATAAAAATATTAAATTAGCTCAAAATAGGAGGTTATTTATGAAAAAACTTATCAATAAAAAAGAGGATATTGTAAAAGAGATGATTAGTGGAATGGTAAAGGCATTTCCAGAAAATATTGAAAGTGTGGAAGAGTTACCTATTATTGTGAGAAAAGAGAAGAAGCGAGGAAAGGTGGGCTTAGTCAGTGGTGGAGGAAGTGGACATGAACCAGCACATGCAGGATTTGTGGGATATGGGATGTTAGATGCCGCTGTGGCTGGAGAAGTTTTCACATCACCAAGTGCTGATAAGGTATATGAGGCGATAAAAGCTGTGGACTCAGGAGCTGGAGTTCTCCTTATAATTAAAAACTATAGTGGAGATGTAATGAATTTTGAAATGGCTGCAGAGATGGCAGAGATGGAAGGAATAAAGGTTGGTAAAGTAATAGTGGATGATGATATAGCTGTTGAAAATAGTACATACACAGTTGGAAGAAGAGGTATAGCGGGAACAATATTTGTACATAAAGTTTTAGGTGCAGCAGCAGAGGAGGGATACTCTTTAGAAGAACTTGAGAAGCTTGGAAAAAAAGTTGTAAGTAATACAAAAACTATGGGGATGTCTTTAAAATCATGTATGGTATTTACAACTGGGAAAAATAGCTTTGATTTAGCAGAGGATGAAGTTGAGATAGGGTTGGGGATACATGGTGAGCCTGGAACTCATAGAGAAAAATTTGAAGATGCCAATACTCATGTGGATCATATTTTGAAAAAAGTATTGGATGAATCTAAAATAGAGAAAGAAAAAGTGGCAGTTCTAATAAATGGATTGGGAGAGACCACTTTAATAGAGCTATTTATAGTAAATAATAGAGTTTCTGATACCTTAAAAGAGAAAGGTGTAGTGGTAGAGAAAACTTTGGTAGGAAACTACATGACATCACTTGATATGGGTGGATTTTCCATAACTATACTAAAACTTAATGATGAGATAGAGAGATTGTTAAAGAGTAAATCAGACACAATTGCATTAAAAACATTTTAGGAGGAACACATGGAACTAATATTTTTAATTGACAAAGTGGCAGATGTGATATATGAGAATAAAGACTATTTGAGCGAGTTGGATAGAGAGATTGGAGATAGTGACCATGGAGTGAATCTTTCAAGAGGTTTCCAAAAGATAAAGGAGGAAAGTAATAATTTAAGTGGTTTAAGTTATTCAGATTTTTTTAATAGGATAGCGATGATTCTAATATCCAATGTGGGTGGAGCTTCAGGAGCTATATATGGAACAGGGCTTATGAAAGTAGCTCAAAGCTTAAAGGGCATAGAAGTTTTAGATAGAGAAAATATTGTAAAGGCTACAGAAGCGATGGTAGATGGGATAAAAATGAGAGGAAAAGCTCAATGTGGAGAAAAAACAATGCTAGATACCATAGTTCCTGTAGTTGAAGTTTTAAAGGAAAATAAAAATGAGTCTTTAGATATACTATTGGAAAAAATTCAAAAGGCGGCTAAAGAGGGTGTGGATTCAACAAAAGATATGCGTGCCACTAAAGGTAGAGCTAGCTATTTAGGAGAGAGAAGTATTGGACATCTAGATCCAGGTGCTATGTCTTCATATTTAATTATTGATACTATTTGTAAAAACTTAAAGTAGGTGATATTGTGTTAGGATTTGTTGTTGTATCTCATAGTAGAAAGTTAGCAGATGAGGTAATTGATTTATGTAATGAGATGAAAAAATATGATTTTCCAGTTATAAATGGAAGTGGAACAGAGGAGGATTATTTAGGTTCAGATCCTCTCATTATAGCCGAAGCTATAAAAAAGGCATATACAGAGGATGGTGTTGCCATTTTTGGAGACTTGGGAAGTTCCATATTAAATTCGGAATTGGCGATAGAGTTTTTGGATAGTGAAGAATACAATAGAGATAGAGTAAAAGTGATGGATGCACCTCTAGTAGAAGGAGTTTTAATGGGAATGGCAATAAATGACAAAAAACTCACCTTAGAGGAGCTTGAGATGGAGTTAAAAGAGTTGAAAGTTATGAACAAAATATAAAAAGGTAACTAATGTTACAGATAAAAAAATCAAAAAAAGTTATCATATGGTTAAGGAAAGGAGGTATAGATGGGAAAATATGGTGGGAACTTACAAAAGATAGTGGACGGAAAGAGACGATTTGGTATTACACCACATATACCTGGTGGATTTGTGACTCCTGATACCTTAATAAAAATAGCAGAGGTAGCAAAAAAATATAAGGGAGTTTTAAAAATAACTTCTGGTCAAAGAATATTAATGACTAATTTAAAAGAGGAAGACTTAGCTAATATATGGGCAGATTTAAAGATGAGTCCAGCTGTAAAAACTCATAACTCAGTAAAAAATGTAGAGATTTGTCCAGCAAATTTTTGTAAAAGGTCAAAGTATCCTACAATTGGATTAGGGATGAAAATAAGTAATGAGTTCCATGGAATGGAACTTCCTTGTAGAACCAAAATAGCGGTAGTTGGATGTAGAAGTGCTTGTACTGGTACATATTCAAAAGATATTGGAGTGCTGGTAGACCTGGATGGTAAGTTTTTTATCTCAGTGGGTGGAAGTGCTGGGTTTTATCCAAGAAGTGCAGACATCTTAATCAGAGATATCACTGAAGATGAGGCCTATAATTTTGTAAAAAGGATTTTGGAATACTACAATGAAAATGGTCAAATGGGAGAAAAACTAGGTCATTTTATTGATAGAATTGGCATTGAAAAATTTAGAGAAGATGTTTTAAGTTATGAAAATTAATAGAAGATTCCAAAAAATTAATAAAAATTTTGTGAAAGTGTGTTGATGAAAAATTAACATACTTTCTTTTATTTTACTCGCAGATTTTTAATAAATCTCATTGAAAAATATAGATTAAAAGAATAAAATACTTTATTTGAAACGTCATATGAAGTATAATTATACTGTAAAAATAGTAAAGTATGGGAGAGGCAGTATGATAGGAGAAAATATCTTAATAAAAGATACTTTAAAAAATGATATAGGTAGAAAAATAAATGGAGTTGTAAAAGCAGAAAATAATTTAGAAGCAACTATAGCTATTGAGTTAAGCGAATATGTAGTTACAGAGGAGGTAAGAAAGCATTTAACAAAGCTTTTTGATAGATATGTAGACTCACTTCTTAATAATACAGAGGATATGGGAGTTTGGATATCAGGATTCTTTGGATCAGGAAAATCACACTTTCTTAAAATGATAGGATATATTATTGAAAATAAAGTACATGGTGGAAAAAAAGCTACTGACTACTTTAGGGACAAAATTAAAGATCCTATTCTTCAAGGAAACCTAGAGAGAGCTTCAGAAAAACCAACTGATATCATACTATTTAATATTGATAATGTCAGTGATCAAGATACTTTTCAAAATAAGGATGCAATTGTTGTAGCTTTTCTTAAAAAGTTTAATGAATATCAAGGGTTTTCAAGAGAGGATATAAAAGTTGCTGACTTTGAAAGAATGGTTTGGAAAAAAGGAAAGTTCCAAGAGTTTAAAGATGCCTTTGAAGAGGAAACTGGAGACACTTGGGAAGAGGGAAGAAGAAATATTGACTTCAATGGAGATGAATTTATTGATGTTGTTGAAGGGTTAGATATAATGAGCAGAGAAAACGCTGAGAGATGGCTTGAAAAAGAAAGTGCTAAATCTATAAGTGTAGAAAGTTTTTGTGATCTATTAGCTGATTATTTAGAGATAAAAGGAAAAGATCATAGAATAGTTTTCCTTGTGGATGAAATAGGACAGTACATAGGAGATAACTCACAACTTATGTTAAATCTTCAAACCCTAGTAGAGCTTTTAGGAGTAAACTTTCAAGGAAGAGTATGGGTAGGAGTAACATCACAGCAAGATTTAGGAGCTATATTAGATTCTAATGACAGAAAGAAGAATGACTTTTCTAAAATTCAAGATAGATTTAAAACAATGTTACCACTATCAAGTGGAAATATAGATGAGGTCATAAAAAAGAGACTTTTAGAAAAGAGAGAGATTGAAGGAGAAGATTTACAAAACTTCTATGAGAAAAAAAGAATTGACTTAGAAAATTTAGTAAGTTTTGAAAAAAAGGGTGTAACTTTAAGGCTGTATGATAATAAATATGATTTCTCTGAAACATATCCATTTATAGGGTATCAGTTTAATCTGCTTCAAACAGTTTTTGAAAAAGTTAGACACATGGGTCATTCAGGTCAACATATGTCTAGAGGAGAAAGATCTCTTTTAAGTTCATTCCAAGAAGCTGGTATTAGAGTTAGGGAGAAAAAGGTTGGAACTTTAGTTCCATTTAACTATTTCTATGAATCAATTGAGCAGTTCTTAGAGGATAATGCAAGAAGACCAATAATGCACGCTAAAAATGATAAAGGTGTAGATGAATTTGGAATTGAAGTGTTGAAGTTACTTTTCCTGCTAAAAGGTATAAATGGTATTGAACCAAATTTAAATACGTTAACAAGCTTTATGGTAGATTCGATAGATTGCGATAGAATAGACCTTGAAAGTAGAATAAAAAGAGCTTTAATAAAACTCGAAAAAGAGGTTTTAATTCAAAAAGATGGAGACGCCTATTATTTTCTTACAAATGAGGAACAGGATATAAATAAAGAGATTGCTGATGAAGAGGTGGATTTAGGAGCAGTGTATAAAGCTTTAGATTCATATATATTTGAAGATATATATTCTAAAAAAAGTATAGTTATTGAGGAAACTGGAAATAAATATAGCTTTAGTAGAAAAATAGATGAGTATCCTATGGGAAAAGCTGGAGAGCAACTGGATATAGTTATTCTTACTCCTGGAGCAGATGATTATAACAATATCTCTTTACTTGGTCTTAGAGATGGATATGATCTCATAATAAAACTTCCTGAAAACAACAATGAGTATTTAGCTGAAATAAAGTATTCTTTAAAAGTAGAGTCTTATGTTAGAAAAAAACAAAGAGAAACAACAAGAGAGATTATAGCTCAGATTTTAGAGAGTAAAGGAAGAGAAAATCAAAGTAGAAAAAGAAGAATACAAAATGAGATAAAGTTAGCTTTAGAGGAAGCTGAAATCTATTTAGATGGGCATAGAGTTGATATCAAGGCTAAAAA
>NZ_DBGBQB010000346.1:0-5968 GCF_048470075.1 Cetobacterium sp.
GTCTATCTCTTCTATTGTTAACCATAAGGTATTTTTTTCTATTCCATAGATCTTCACTTTCAAAACTTTTTAAAATTTTTTCACTGGAGTCAGGATCATTTGCTGCTAAAAGATTTATAAAGCTTATTTTTCTTCCACAAGAGTTTAAAAATTTTAACTCTTTCAAAACTCCAGAATCTCTTTTATACCCTTTCATTCCTCTTAATGCTGTAGCTCTATCTACCCCTAAACACTCACAAACTTTTAAGGCCACAGCCACATTTTCCATAAAATCTATCTCTTTATACTCCTCTTTTAACTCATCCATTAATAAAACCTTGGTTAATTTTATTCTGGCACTCTCTTTTATTATCTCTAAATTTCTTACTTCTCCAGTCACTAAAACTCCATTTTTAGGTATCGTATTACACAATGAGTCCGCAATTTTTTCTAAACTATTTCCCATTTCATCTAAATGATCATACCTAACATTGGTTATTACACCTATATCCGCTTTTATAATCATTTCCTCTGATATTTTTTGAAACTCTGGCTTTACAGCCATGCACTCTAAAATCAATACATCTGTTCCACACTTTGCAGCTTTTTTTATAGTTTTTATCTGCTCTCTAATATTCGCTTTACCTCTTCTTTTTATATCTTTTTCTTGATTATCAATATCTATATATCTCGGTTCTGTTCCTGTAACCTTAGTGAATACTCTTCTTCTTCCATCTCTCAACCCTGCATCAATAAGTCTGGAAACTGTCGATTTACCCCTTATACCATTTACATGGATAACTATATCTATTTTTCTTCTAGCTTTTTCCAAAGATATTTTTTCATAGATTAATTTTATAAAAAATATAACTATTAAGGCAAAAACAACAGCTTCCATAACTCACCTCTTAATTTGATATTACCTCTTTTAAATACCTTCCTATCCCATTTTCCCTTATATCTGAAACCGTTGGAACATTTTTTACTATAACCTCCTTACTTGGCTCATCCTCACTCATGACTTTAATTAATTCCAATGCTGTTCCCATATGTCTTGAAACTCTCTCATTTAAAGGGTGTCCATTTTCGTCAAAAGGTACAAATAGACGTCCCAACTTCTGCGCTTTTACATATGTAGGATCTACACCTTTTATAACTAATGCTTCATTGGTTTTTCCTCTTAATCTACCCTGTGAAGGATTTGCTGTCTCAGCTAATAGTGCATATGTATCTGTAAAATCTCCAAGCTCTCTATGAGTCAGTCCTCTTAAATTGTGAGGTGAAGGCTCAAGTCCAATTTGTATCCCCTCTAGTTCCAGCCCTATAACTGCATTGGAAGCCAATCCCATTGCATGTTCATGAGCCACAATTGCATTTATAACTGGATATTCTGGAGATGCCTCATGTAAATCTAATGTCATATCTATTTTTTCATTTTTTATTAATTGAACTATACCATATGCCGCTTTTTCTGTTGGAGTTCCATCAGGTCTTCCAGGGTAAGCTCTATTTAGATTTCTAGTTTCATTTCCTGATAACTGTTGTCCAGAACTTGCATGAATATATACATCTGGATCAGGCCATTGATCTAATGGATTCGTTGCACGTGAACCATACCTAAACTCTCTCTCTCCATTTTTCGTTTTTATCTTAAATCTTTGTGGAGATGCCTCTTGAGGATCATTATGACTTATACCACTATTATTCGCTCTTGGAATTATAAAGAGATTTCCCTTATCAATCTTTGCATTTTCAATTAGAAGAACTGTTGTTATAAGAGCCGCAGGTTCATTTGCATGAGTTCCACCTAAAATCAATACATTTCCTCCTGCTTCTTTTCCCTTTAAAACATAGACTTCTGTATCCATATTTGTCCCCTTTATCCCTGAAAAATATTCGCTTAACATCTTCACTTCTGATACTCCCTCTCCCTTTACAATAGGTTCAGGCTCTCTCATCTTTTTAAACTCTTTTCCTGCCATAAAAGCTATCAGTAAAGAACAAGCTAAAAGTATAGCTCCAGTAATTTTATCTCCTTTCATATAACAATCTCCTTTTTATTTTATCATTAGCAATCTCAGTACTAGAGGGATTATAACTAATGCTGCATTTAATTGATTAAAAAATATCTTATCTTCAAATAGATTCAATAAAACCATAATCAATATATATAGTGCTATTCCTAAATAAATAAACATCATTTTTCATCACTCTCCCTCTAATATATTATTGAAGCTATCTCTTTGGAACAAATTATAAATAAAATAGAGTAAATTACAATTATTAATGCTGGAACGATAGCTTTTTTTAAAACTGCTGAATAATCTTTTAAACCAACCACTTGTGCAGCAAATATACCCGCTAGAGCTGTTGGCGGCATTAAATCTCCAAGCCCAGCTATAAATGAGATTGATGATGCCGTTATTATTTGATTCTGTGCTAAAAACACCATTAAAAATGGTACTCCTAAAACTGAGGCTGCTCCAAAAGATGATACTGCCCCAAAGAGTGGAATTGTTATTACCATAGCTAAATATATCATTGCCGGTGGTAAACTCAAACTATTTACAACTACAAACCCTCTAACTCCAGTAAGTGTCATAACTTGAATAAACATCCCAACTCCCATTAAAATTCCAAGAACTGGTAAAGTCTCCTTTATAGCTTCCTTTGAAACAGATATGAAGTTTATTTTTTTTCCACAGAATAATCCAACTAAAGCACTTATTAAAAATATTAAAGGCATTCCTAAATTAAATACTGTTGGAATAACCTTTCCTAAAACCATCAAAACAACACCTATAATTATTGGCAGATATAGTTTCCATCCATACTTTTCTATATCCTCTAAATTTATCTTAGCTTTTATCTCTTCATAATCAATTTTGTTTACATATCTTAACCCTAAATAGAGCACTGTAAAAATAGCCACAGGAATTGTCAATAGAAGAAGTGGTATTGTAAATCCCACATATGGCATATCTATTCCTCCACCGATTATCATGGCTGGTACATTTACGGGAGGTGCAATCATCCCTAATATTCCACCTATTGCAATAATTGTTGCCGTTTCAACAATTGGTATTCCCACTAGCATAAGTATTGGTGCCACTATACTTCCAGCAGTTAGAACTGCCGCCGTTGAGGATCCTGTTATCATACCTGGAAACATGCTCACAACCATTAAAAAAATTAGTAATATCCATGGTGTAGAGTGAAATTTTTTTAATATTGATGCACTTAAAGCATTTAGTGTCCCAATCTCTTGGATAGTTTTCATAAAAATCATAGCTGTTGCTATCACAAGAATAGTATCAAGGTATCCAAACATTCCTTCAACTAGATGTCTTATTGGAATACCATTACCACTTATTAAAGTTCCAGCTATGGCTGATAAAACCATAGCTATACTAACTGGCAACTTCAATTTAAAACATGAGAATATAAAAACTATTATCATTCCTATAAATATTATTAATTCTAGTGACACTCTCTCCTCCTTTGAATAAAAGCTGCTAAAAAAATTAGCAGCTTTTTAACTTAATATTTAAAAAATCTCTTTAAGAGGTTCCACTGCTCCGCTTATTTTAGGAACTAAAATCAAAGGTATACCCTTCTCTTCAGAAACCTTCGTAAATAATTGATCTTTATTTCCATCTTCAACCACGATTAAATAATCACACTCTCCCACTGTTGCATTTACAAATTTATCAGATAACTCACCTCTTCTTTGCTCTCCCCCTACATGTAATCCAACTATCTTTACGCCACTATCTTTAGCAGCTTTTAATAACTCCTCAGCTCTTGCCAACTCATCTTCAACCTTTATTCCAGCTGCCCCAAGCCCCTTTGAACTTCCACCTATTGCTATTATAATTGTTTTATCCTCTCCTAAATTATCTGCGGTAATACTCTTGTCTAAAGTTGCTTCAATTCCAGCTTTTTTTAATAGTACACTCACCATTTGTACATCAGCACTTTGCCCCACTGAAGTTAATAATACGGGTTTCTCAAATTTTTCTCCAAAAACCAGTACTCCTAAAATAAAAAATATCATCGTTGTAAAAATTTTTTTCATCTATATATCCTCCTTAGTTTAAATACCAACTGCTTTTCCATCTCTTCTTGGGTCTGCCCCACCTTCTAAAGTACCATCATTTTTATATAGTACCCCCTGAACTGAACCCATTCCTCTATCCCATTCTGATGTCCCATTCACTTTATGCCCCAATGCTTCTAATCCCGCTATAGTTTCTTGGGATATTCTTGTTTCAACATTAATTTTATTAGAAGTGTTATCATACATTCTTGGAGTGTCTATAGCTTCCTGCATTCCCATTCCATGATCCACAACTCTACTTATTACCTGAGATACTGTACTTATAATTTTTGTAGCACCTGGTGACCCCAGTACCATAAATGGTTCTCCATTCTTTAAGACAATTGTTGGAGACATTGAACTAAGTGGTGTTTTCCCTGGGGCTACAGAGTTAGGATGTCCCTCTCCAGTAACAAAATCGTCCATCTCATTGTTTAAAACAAATCCATAACCCTCTGCAACTACTCCATTTCCAAAAAGTCCATTCACAGTTTTTGTAACTGAAACCATGTTTCCATTTTTATCTGCTATAGAGTAGTGAGTTGTATCATCTGATTCATATTGCCATGGGTCATGTGCTACACTTTCCTGTGATTTAGACATATCAATTTTTTTAGATAGATCCTTGGCATATTTTTTAGATGTTAGTCCTTTTAAAGGTACTGGAATATAGTCTGTATCTCCCATATACTTCGCTCTATCAGCAAATGACAGCTTAAACGCTTCAGAGAAAAGATGTAAATACTCTGGCGAGTTCACTTTCATATCACTCACATTGAAATTTTCTAAAATATTTAATATTTGTACAACTATCGCTCCTCCTGAACTTGGTGCAGGAGAGGATATAATCTCATACCCTCTATAGTTTCCTACAACAGGTTTTCTAATTCTAGGTTCATAGTTCGCTAAATCCTCCATTGTAAATACTCCACCATACTTATTTAAAGTTTTTACAATTGCCTCAGCCACCTCTCCTTTATAAAATCCATCTTTTCCATTTTTTATTATTAAATTCAATGTTTTAGCCATATCCTCATTCTTAAAAGTATCACCTATTTCATATGGAAAACCATCAGATGTCAAAAAAGTTTTTCCAAATTCAGGATATTTGACCATTAAATCATATGTAGTTTTCATATCTCCTGATAGTGTCGGTGTTACTACAAAACCATTTTTTGCTAAATCTGCAGCTGGTCTAATGACATCCTCTCTAGACATAGTTCCATATTTCTCTAAAGCATACAGTAATCCTGCTACCTCTCCTGGAACTCCAGCCGCCTTTCCACCCTCTAGCTTTTCATTGTTAATTACCTTACCATCCTTATCTAGTACCCACATCTTTGGTGTTGAATTTTTAGGAGCTCTCTCTCTAAAATCAATAAATACTGTTTCACCTGTTTTTGCAATTCTTATTAGCATAAACCCTCCTCCACCTAATCCAGATGAATTTGGCTCTGCTACTCCCAGTGCAAATCCTGCTGCTACTGCTGCATCAATTGCATTCCCTCCCTTTTTCAAAATATTCATTCCTATCTCACTAGCTTCATACTTTCCTGTGGAAACTACTCCTACCTTTCCCTCTGCACCCCTATCGGTTCTAATCATCTCTCCATTTTTATCAAATGGTTTAAAATCAGCTTTTAGAATACCAAAAGAGCAAAACATTATTGCCACCGCTCCTAATAAATAGCTTTTTTTCATAATTCACTCCCCTTTCATTTCTATGGTTATACTCTATATAGTATCCTAATGTAAATAAAACAACCTTTTTTCTCATTTTTCTTATTTTTCTCACAAAATAAGATAAACCCAAACTGTTATGTCTTAATAACAATTTGGGTTTATATCTCTCATTTTATTCTATACTCTTTTTTGGGTCTCCCTATCTTT
>NZ_DBGBQB010000347.1:0-3142 GCF_048470075.1 Cetobacterium sp.
TAATATGGAGATTGTTACTATAAAGACCTCTATTCCCATGGAAGTTAAAAGAACACTCATAGTTAATAGACAATCTTTCAATGATTTTTTAGAATCTCAATTGAAGAGCAAGTATGAAAACACTGTTAAGGAAAAGAAAAATAAAATTAAAAACTTCTTTAAAAATATTTTCTAATTTTTTTACTTGTATTTTTTTTTATTTGATGATATAATTACATATGTCACAAGTGTGGTGATAGGAGCCTTATGGCGTATTAGTATCGAACCGTGTCAGGTCTGGAAGGAAGCAGCACTAAGGTATTTAATACGGGTATAAGATAACTCCTACCACTCCTTGTGGCATTTTTATTTTTTGTATATTTCCGAATAGATAAAAAAGGTTGAAGAGTGTCTCTCCAACCTAATTTTTATTACTTTTTAATTCTCTCTACGTAATCATTTGTTCTTGTATCGATTTTGATCCACTCATCTTGCTCTACGAATAAAGGTACTTGAATTTCGAATCCAGTGTTTATTTTAGCTGGTTTCATAACTTTTCCAGAAGTATCTCCTCTTAATCCAGGCTCAGTATAAGTTACTTGTCTCTCAACGAATGTAGGTAATTCTACAGCAACTGGAGTTGACTCATAGTAAACAACCTCTAATTCCATTCCCTCTTCTAAGTAGTTTATAGCATCTCCTAAATCCTCTTCTTTTAACTCGATTTGATCCCAAGTCTCAGGGTTTGAGAATACATAGAAATCTCCATCATTGTATGAATAAACAGCTCTAACTTTATCAAGTCTGATATCGTCCATTTTATCGTCTGCTTTATATATAGCATCAGATATATTTCCGTTTAATAAGTTTTTCATTTTGTACTTCATTACAGCAGCGTTTCTTCCTGATTTGTTATACTCTGCTTTTAAAATCACGAAAGGTTCGTTTCCGATCTTTACTGTGCTTCCAGCTCTTAATTCTTGAGCAAATTTCATAATTTAACCTCCTAATATTTTAAAATAAATTCATTTAATTTATCTATAAGATTACACTTTAATTCAATATACTCAGAATAGTTTTGAGAAAGTTTAGAAATCTCTTCAAACTTTTTAAAAAAGTTATCAAAGCTTTCTTTTCCCAACTCTAATGAGTTACTGTCTCTTAAATTATAATCTCTTAATAGCTCTATGTGTGTATCTAGTGCTCCTTTTAACCCTACTTTTTCCAAAGTATCTCTATATTTTCCTACAAATCCCTCTATTTTATCCATATGTGCCATCTCATCTTGTAGATATATATGCCAAATAAATGGTTTTCCTGTCAGTAGAGCTCTCACAAAAGAATCCTCTCCTCTCACAAAGTTATAGTCAACTAAATTTATGAGCTCTTCATACTCCTCTTGCTCTAAAAAGGGCATAAACTTAAACATGATATTTCTATACTGATAAATATCATCTTTAGAGGTCACACCATCTAAATCTTGAATTATAGATTTTATGCTTGTTTGAGACTTTTTCCCTAATATTAACAAACAGTTTTTCCTCTTATTTTCTATTAAGACATCTAAAAGTGGTAAAAAGTTTTTTTCGTAACTAAATATTGTTCCAATAAAATAATCCTCTTTTTCTATCTCAGGTATATATTTATTAAGATACACATCTTTATTTTTTAAAACACTTTTTTTTCTATCTAAAAACAGACTATCTACAATTACTCCACCTGTTTTTTCTGTAAATCCAGGCATAAAGAAGTATTTTTTTAACTTTGGAGCTCCAAGAGGTGACTCCATCAGATGGATATCCTCTATCCAATCCTCACCAGATAAATATTCTAAATTTATCAAAAGGGATGACTCCACTTTTGCTCTCTCTAAATACTCCTCTAAAATATTACATCCAAAGGCTTCTATTATAACATTTGCAGGAGAAAATGTACATATATTTTTAGCTAAATATTCATTTGTTATATAAATAATCCCATCAATCTCTTGATATTCCACAAGTTTGGCCTTTTTATTTATACTTATAAATTCATCTACTCTATTCAAAAATACTCTTATTTCAACCCTATCACCGTAGAGATTTTTTAACTCTTTGGCAAGTCTATAAACTACACCAATATCTCCAAAATTATCGATAATCTCACAAAAAATATCTAGACTTTTTATATCCATTATTTCACCATTTTTCCTGTTCTTTTATAATACTCTTTCTTAGCATATTCCACCCAGTTTGGCCTAGCTATCATTCCTCTACCTATGGCAACTAAATCCAACATACCACTCTCTATTAAAGTGCTCGCCTGCTCCTCAGTCTTTATGTTTCTCACTCCAATTACAGGAATATTCACATGTTTTTTAATCTCTACGCCAAGGTAAACTACCCAATCAAAAGGAAAATCCTTTGGTATATCTATTTTCTCAACTTGCTTTTTTTCTGGATTTGGAACTCCAGAGGATACATGAATTAAATCTACACCTATACTTTCTAAATATTTGGCAATGGCTATTCCATCCTCTAACTCTGGTTCATTTCCTCCCATTCTATACCCCAGTATAAAGTTATCATCAAATAGATCCCTTGTTTGCTCTATCAATGTTCTTGTGAAATACATCCTTTTCTCAAAAGAACCTCCATACTTATCCTCTCTTTTATTCCATAGTCTAGAGTTTAGCTGTGAAATTAAATACGTGTGTGCTCCATGTATCTCTATCCCATCAAATCCTGCTTTTTTAGCTCTTTTAAAAGCCTCTATAAACTGGTTCAGGATTCTATCTAAACTCTCCTCAGAAACATCTGCAACTCTCTCTTTAAATCCAGCATGATGAATTTGAATCAGCATTGGTACATCATTATCTTTTCCTATCTGTGCCACTCTTGATAGTCCTTCAATAAAAGAGTCGTCCCATATTCCTATCTGATTATCCCTCAATTTTCCATCTTCAGCCACACAACTAGCTTCAACAATAATCAATCCTGTTCCACCCTCTGCAACATCTCTATACCATTCTAAAAGTTCCTCTGTCACATAACCATCTTTTCCCACCATAGAAAATCTAACCAGTGGAGGTAAAACTACTCTGTTCTTTAATTTTTTATTTTTTATATCTAAAGGAGTAAATAAATTCACTCTTTTTCCTCACTTTCTCATACAAATTTTATAG
>NZ_DBGBQB010000348.1:0-9957 GCF_048470075.1 Cetobacterium sp.
AAGTGTAGTAATACACTTTATTATATTATTTTGAAAAAAAAATATAAATGTGTCATACTATTCAAGAGTATAACACATTTATAAGGGGGATAAAATGAAAAAATATATAAAAATATTATTAACTTATATATTACTTATAACTGGTCTATTTGGGGCATCACAGGAACAGATAGTAAAAGTTGGATTGGGATATAGTGGAAGGTCGTATGATCCACATAGACATACGGATAGTTCCACTTTAGCAATAACAAAGCAAATATATAATAATCTATTTATTCTTAATAGCAAAAATGAGATTGAAGGAGAGTTGGCACAAAATTATTTAATAAAAAATAATATGGTTGAAATAGAGTTAAAAAAGAATATTTTCTTTCAAGATGGAGAAGAGTTAAACTCTGAAATAGTGAAAAAAAGTTTAGAGAGAAATAAAACTATACCAGTTACTAAAGTATTAGTAGATCCCATTGAGAAGATAGAGATTGTTGATAAATATAGATTAAAAATAAAATATACAACAAATGTGGACATATTATTACATAATTTAACCCACTCATCTATGGCAATAGTAAAAGAGGATTCACAAAATAAACTGGTAGGAACAGGACCGTTTAAACTTTTAGATTGGGGAACAGGACAGAAGGTTATATTGGGAAAAAATCCTAGTTATTTTAAGGGAGCCCCTAAAGTGGATAAATTAGAGTTTTTAACAATACCAGAAGCTCCAAATAGATATATAGCTTTAGAGACAAATGAGATACAAATAGCATATGACATATCTGCAATAGATGTAAAAGCCTTTAAAGATTCAAAAGATTTAAAAATAATAAATGAACTATCATATGGAACAGATTTTTTATCAATTAATACAGATAAAGCTCCATTAAGTGACAAAAATTTGAGAAGAGCTATCGGATATGCTTTGAATAAAGATGCGATAAATGAAGCAATTTTTGAAAATACATCAAAAGTGGCCAATTCTATAATAACACCAAATACTTTTGGTTATTCAAGTAAAGAGGAGAAAGAATATAATTTAGAAAAAGCTAAAGAGATAATGGCGAACTATAAAACTCCAATAAAAATAGAGCTATGGATATATGAGGACACAAGTAAATATCAAATGGCTCAAATCATACAAGCTAACTTAAAAGAGATTGGAATTGATGTAAGCATACAAACTTTAGAGCTATCATCTTTTTTACAGCTAACGGCACAAGGTAAGCATGATGCACTTATAGGACTTTGGTATACAAGCACAGGAGATGCTGATTATGGATATTATCCATTGTTACATAATAACTCTAGAGGTGGAGTAGGTAATAGAAGCTTTTATAATAATGAGCAAGTTAATAAGCTTTTAGATGAAGCTAGAAAAGAGTCTTCAAAAGAGAAAAGAAAAGAGAAGTATGAAAAAATTCAAAAAATTATAGAGGATGAAAAACCTATAATTCCAATCGTTTATAAAATGTACAATATTGGAATTAATAAAAATGTAAAAGGTTTTAAATTTAATCCAAATGGGAATCATGTTTTAGAAAATATTGGATATTAAAGCCAAATGAGGAGAGAAATTCTCCTCATTTTTTGTTATAATAGATTATACATACTATGGGGAGGGAAAAATGATAAAATCAATAGCATTAGATTTAGATGGGACATTATTAAATTCTAAAAAGGAGATAAGTGAAAAAAACAGAGATATTCTAAGAGAACTTTATAAAAATGGTATAGAAGTTATAATTGTAACGGGAAGATCATACAGTGCAACTAAAGAGGTTATAAAGAAATTAAATCTACCAATAACTGCAATCTGTTATAATGGAGCAAAAGTAATAGATACAAAAGATGAAACAATACTTTTAGAAGAACCACTTTCAGAAGAGATAATTAAAATTTTGATAGAGATTTCTAGAAAAAATAATATTCATCTAAATTTATATCAAGATGAAGAGTGGTTTGTAGAAAATGGATTCAATTGGCAAACAAAATATTATAGAGAAAATATAGGGATTGAAGCAATTGAAATAGATTTTAATAAATTTTTAAATTTTGCGATGACAAAAGCATTATTTATTGATGAAAGATATAATCTGGAAAAAATAGAGAAAGAGTTAAAAGATAGAATAGGGGATACAGTTCATTTAACATATTCTCAAGAAAGATATTTAGAAGTTTTAAATAAAGAGGTAAATAAAGGAAAAAGTTTAGAGAAAATTTTGAAATTAAAAGGGTTAACACTGGAAACATGTGTGGCCTTTGGAGATGCAAACAATGATAAAGAGATGATTGAGATGGTAGGTTATGGAGTAGCTATGGGAAATGCTGAAGAAAATTTAAAAAAAGTAGCTAAATATATAACTGCTTCAAATGATTGTGATGGTGTGTACGAATTTTTAGTACAAGAGTTATAAAAAAGTGGGATTTATGCCCACTTTTTTATAACTCTTCTGAAATAGCCCAAGCTATTTGATCTTTCATTTTATCGAAATTCTTTAAGTATTTTAATTCAACCATCTCTCCAAATAATTTTAGCTGAAAGTTTCCAATTAAATTTAAGTTTTCTTTAAGATCGATACTTCTTCTTCCATAAGTAAGACTTCTTTTTTCAGTTTCCTCTCCAATACGAACTAAAAGCATTCCTTTATTGAATCCTAATATTTCAACCTCTTTTACTCTATCGTAGAATTCACCCTCAATTCTTCTCTCTTTTCTAGCTTCAGCATTGACTCTTTTGTTTTCAGCTCTTCTTCTATCCTCTTTAGCTTTAACAATTCTTTTAGCTTTTTTCATATTTTTTAGTTCATTATATTCTGTACCTTTAGGTTTATTTTTACTAATAATTTTCATAAACGCTCCTTTCACAATGTCTTTTATCATAATATTATAAAGGCTTTTACAGTTTTTTACAAGAAATAATTAAAAAAAAGATTTGACAAATACCGAAAAATGTTATATTAATTTATTAACGAACATGTTCACGAGAACAAAGGTAGGTGTGAAGTGGTTACGCAAGCAGAATTAGCTAGAATTTTAGGAATAACAAGAACAACGGTGGCAAGGGCACTAAATGGAAGTAAAAATATAAAGTTGGAAACAAAAGAGCGAGTTTTAAAATTAGCTAATGAAATGGGATATGAAAAAAACTACTTAGGAAGTTCGTTAGCAATAAAAGAGAAAAAAACAATAGTAGCTATAATAGTAAAATCGATTAATGAAGAGTATTCAAAAAAACTGAAAAGTGGATTAAAGGATTTTCAAGAAGAGATAAAAGCCTATGGGGTAAAAATAAAAATCTTAGAAGCTGATATAAATGATAGTCAAGGACAGATAGAGATTTTAAAAAAAGCACTGGAAAAGAAAATTCATGGTTTAATAATTATTCCACTAGATAGAGAAAAGATAATGAAATTATTGCAACCAATTAAAAATGATTTAAAAATCGTTTCAATTGGAAAACAACTTTTTGAAGAGGATGGATATATAGATTCTAGGTATGAAAAATCTGGAAAAATAGCGGCAGATGTTTTATCAAATATAGTTAGTGAGGATAAAAAAATATTGGTGATAGATGCAGGGGATGACTTGATATCATCAAGAATATATTTAAAAGGAGCTTTAGAAAAATTAAAAAAGCTCAATAAAAAGATTCAAGGACCGATTCAAATTAAAAATTTATTAGAGAATAAAAAACAAATTTTAAACTATCTTTCAGATGAAGTAGAGGGAGTGTACATAAATAGATATGCTCCTGAAATAATTGAATATCTTGGGGAGATAAACAAAGATAATTATAAGTTTGTAACAAACGGTTTTAATGAAAAAATACGGGGATTGATAGAAAGTGGCAAAGTGGTTGCCACAGTATCAGAAGATTTCTATAACCAAGGATACATAGCAGGAAAAAAGATTTTTGAAGCATTATATAAAACAAGTTTAAAAAGATCTCATGAATATCAAACTAGAATAGATATACTTTTTAAAGAAAGTTTGGATTAAAAAATGAGATTACTATATAAAGTCAAAAGTAAATTCTAAGGGAGGAAATTTTAATGAAAAGAGTGTTAAAAGTAGCAGGATTAACATTAGTATTTGGGATGGTAGCATTTGGGGCAAATGAAAAGGTTTATAAATTAAGAATGGGGTTCACGCCAAATACAAGTTCAAATGAGTATAAGGCAGCAGAGTATTTTGCAAATAATCTAAAAGAAAAATCAAATGGTCAAGTACAAGTGGAGTTGTTTCCAGGGGCTCAACTTGGAGATGATAGATCAATGTTAGAGCAAATATCAGCTGGGGTTCTAGATATGGGATTCGCTGAGATGGGTAGATTTAATATTTTCTTCCCAGAAGCTCAAGTATATTCATTACCATATGTAATTCAAGATTTTGATCATATGAAAAAGGCAACATTTGATACGGAGTTTGGAAAGAATTTACAGAAGAAAATTAGTGATAACTTAAATATAGAGATTTTATCTCAAGCATATAATGGAACAAGAGAGACAACAACAAATAGACCAATAAACAACATAGAGGACATGAAAGGATTAAAACTTAGAGTTCCTAAAGCGGATGCAAACTTAGAGTATGCTAAAAATACAGGGGCATCACCAACTCCAATGGCCTTCTCTGAAGTGTATTTAGCATTACAAACAAACTCAGTTGATGGGCAAGAGAACCCATTATCAGCTATTAGAGCTCAAAAATTCTATGAAGTTCAAAAATATTTAGCAATGACAAATCATATATTAAATGATCAGCTGTACTTAGTAAGTAATTCAACTATGAAAAAGCTGCCAAAAGATCTACAGGAGTTAGTAAAACAGGAAGCGGAATCAGCTGCTCAATACCATACAAAACTATTTATGGATGAAGAAGCTAGTTTATTAGATTTCTTTAAAGAGCAGGGAGTAACAATTACTTATCCTGACTTAGGACCGTTTAGAGATGCAATGCAACCATTTTATAATGTTTATATAAAAAATAATGGAAAAGTTGGTAAAGCAGCACTGGAAGAGATTACAGCAGTTAAATAGAGAGTGATAGTATAGGAGTTGGACAGATATGAATATAAGACGAATTTTAGATAACATAGAGGAAATCATAGGAGCTGCACTTTTTATAACAATGTTTGCTATATTAGTGGCACAGATTGTTTTTAGACAGATATTTAATTCTCCTCTAGTTTGGAGTGAAGAACTGGCAATTTTATTGTTTGTATATGTAGGAATGCTAGGAGTGAGTATAGGAATAAAATATAGACAACATGTATTTATAGATTTTCTATACAATAAATTTTCAGGAAAAGGTTTAAAAATAGCAAATACATTTATTCAAACAATTGTTTTTATAGCTTTAGTTGCAATGATTCAGATAGGTTATAAACTTTTTTTAAGAAAAAAAATGTTTCAACTGATAGCACTGAAAATATCAGCAGGTTGGATGTATGTAGCACTACCTTTAATAGCGACATTGATGTTAATACGATTCATTCAAGTTCTTAGAGAAGATTATAAAGAGGGAAAATTTATTGTTTCTCCTAAACACACAGATACTGAAAATGATGAAAAGGTGGTGAGCAAAGAGTGTTAACATTAGTAACGTTTTTATCATGGTTTGGACTTATATTTGTGGGAGTGCCTGTTGGATTCTCATTGGTGTTTGCAACTTTACTGTTCTTTGCACTTACAGATTGGAATGTTATCTATTTTGTAGGATCTCTTTTGGTAGATAGTTTAGATAGCTTTAGTTTACTAAGTGTTCCGTTCTTTGTACTAACTGGGGTACTGATGAATAGCTCAGGTATAACAGAGAGAATATTTAGATTTGCAAAAGCATTATTGGGACATTATACTGGTGGAATGGGGCACGTAAATATATTTGCCAGTTTAATATTCTCTGGAATGTCAGGGTCAGCACTTGCTGATGCAGGTGGATTGGGACAACTTGAAATAAAAGCTATGAGAGATGAAGGTTATGACGATGATTTATGTGGAGGGTTAACAGCAGCTTCATGTATAATAGGACCTTTAGTTCCTCCAAGCATAACAATGATTATCTATGGAGTTATAGCAGATCAATCAATAGCAAGATTATTTTTAGGTGGATTTGTTCCTGGAATAATTTTAACATTTGCTCTTATGATAATGAACTACTTTATCTGTAAAAAAAGAGGTTATAAAAGAGCACCAAAAGCTACAATGCAGGAGAGATTAATATCTTTTAAAGAGTCATTTTGGGCTCTACTAACTCCTTTTATCATAATAGGAGGTATTTTTTCGGGATACTTTACGCCGACAGAGGCAGCAGTAATTGCTACATGTTACTCAATGGGATTAGGATTCTTTGTATATAAGGAATTAACTGTGAAAGGGTTCGTAAAAGATGTTATAGAGACTATAAAGATAAGTGGAGTAACTGTTTTAATGATTATGGGAGTTACTTTCTTTGGTCAAGTTATAGCGAGAGAACAGATTTCAATGAAAATAGCAGAAGTATTTTTAACATTTGGAAAATCACCATTAATGGTTTTAGTGATGATAAATCTGCTTTTAATTTTCTTAGGTACATTTATAGAAGCTCTAGCACTACAGGTTTTAGTTTTACCAATGTTGATACCAGTGGTGATTCAATTTGGAATAGATCCAGTGTTCTTCGGGGTTTTAAGTACATTAAACTTGATGATAGGAATTTTAACACCACCAATGGGAATGGCTTTATTTGTGGTATCTAGAGTTGGAAAAATTCCAGTTAGTACCATAACCAAGGGAGTAATACCTCTTTTAATACCAATAATAATAACTTTGGTTATATTGACAATATTCCCACAAATTGTTTTATTCGTTCCAAACTTAATATTAGGAGCTTGATAAAATGCCAAATATAGATTTGCCAATAGATGAATTAAAAAAATATAGAGGGATTAGTCCAACTCCTTTAAATATGGTTGAATTTTGGCAAGATTCATTAAGAGAGCTAAGAGAGACAGAAGCGGGAGTCGTAATGACTCCTGCGGAGTTTCAAAGTCCTCTGTGTGATTGCTACAATTTAACTTTTAAAGGAATAGATGGCGAGAAGATATATGTAAAAATGTTATTGCCTAAAAATATTTTAAAACCAGTTCCAGCAATAGTAGAGTTTCATGGTTATGGCGGAAATGGAGGAGACTGGTCTAGAAGAATGAGCTACGCAGCATCAGGAATTGCATACTTTGCCATGGATTGTAGAGATCAAATGGGAAAAAGTGGTAATGAGTACTTTAGGGCTGGAAATTTAATAAGAGGGTTATTAGAAGGACCTAAACAAAGTTATTATAGAAAAGTTTATTTAGATGCAGTGAGACTATTGGATATTGTTTTTCAGATGGAAAAGATTGATACCTCAAATATAGCCACTTTAGGATATTCACAAGGTGGTGCAATCTCTTTAGTAACAGCATCACTAGAAAATAGAGTTTCTAGGATATTTGCAATTTATCCATATCTATCAGATTTTAAAAGAGTATGGGACTTAGATTTAGGAGATTTTGCATATAGTGAATTAAAAGATTTCTTTAGATGGTATGATCCACAACATAAAAATGAAAATAAGTTTTTTGAAACATTAGGATATATAGATGTAAAAAATTTTGTAGAAAATATACAGGGAGAGGTAACAATGGTAACAGGATTAATGGATAAGGTATGCCCACCATCAACTCAATTTGCAGTTTATAATAATATAAAAAGCAAAAAGGAGCATATTATTTACCCTGATTTTGGTCACGAGAACATTAATGGACTAGAGGATCTAATTTATCAATGGGCCTTAAACTTATTAAAATAAAAAAATTTGGAGGAAAAAATGAAAGGAATTTACTCAGCATTACTAATCTCTTTTGACAAAAATGGAAACTTAGATGAAAAAGGAATAAGAAATATTGTTAGATACAATATTGATGAAATGAAGGTAGATGGACTATACGTAGGTGGAAGTACTGGTGAAAACTTTATGATTTCAACTGAGATGAAAAAAAGAATATTTGAAATTGTAAAAGATGAGGCTAAAGATGCAGTTAAACTGATTGCACAAGTGGGATCTATTAACTTATATGAGGCAGTTGAATTAGGAAAGTATGCAACTGAGTTAGGATATGACTCACTATCTGCAGTAACACCATTCTATTATAAATTTGACTTTGAGGAGATTAAAAACTATTACATGACAATAGTAAATGAGACTAATAACAATATGATAATCTATTCAATTCCATTTTTAACTGGAGTTAACATGAATGTTGAGCAGTTTGGAGAGCTACTTTGTCATGATAAAATTATTGGTATCAAGTTTACAGCTGGAGATTTTTATCTTTTAGAGAGAGTTAGAAAAGCTTTCCCAAATAAATTGATATATGCAGGATTTGATGAGATGTTATTGCCAGCGGTAGCATTGGGTGTAGACGGGGCAATAGGAAGTACATACAATGTAACTGGAAAGATAGCTAGAGAGGTTTTTGATGCAACAAAAGCTGGAGATTTAGCTACTGCAAGAGAGAGACAAACTTATTTAAATGATATAATCGAAGCCATTTTAGGAAACGGACTATATCAAACTATAAAAGAGATTTTAAAGTTAAAAGGTGTAGATGCAATTGGATATTGTAGATTACCAATGAAAAAATTATCAGCAGAAAAGATAGAAGCAGCAAAAGAGATAGGAAGAAATTTTTTATAGGAGAAGTTTAATGAATATAATAGCCATTGATATTGGAGGAACAGAGATAAAATATGGCTTAGTTAGCTCAAGAGGAGAAGTTATATTCTCCTCTTCTTTACTAACAGAGGCCTCAAAAGGTGTAGAACAGTTATTGGAAAAAATCTATGGGATAGTTGAAGAGCTAAAAACCAATAGAATTTTAGGTATAGCCGTTTCTGCCACTGGACAAATAGATGGATCTATTGGAAAAGTTGTAGGAGGAACAGACCTAATTCCTGGATGGATTGGAACTAATCTAGTAGAGATATTAGAAAAGAGATACAGCGTTCCAGCAGTTTTAGAAAATGATGTAAACTGTGCTGCTTTAGGTGAGATGTGGATGGGAGCAGCCAAAGGTAAAGAGAATTTCCTATGTTTAACAATTGGAACTGGAATTGGAGGAGGAATTGTTTTAAAAGGTGAACTTTTAAGAGGGGAAAGTAGTGTAGCAGCAGAATTTGGACATATACAGATTGTAAAAAATGGACTTCAATGTGGCTGTGGAAATAGAGGATGTTATCAAAGCTATGCTTCAACAACAGCACTTTTAAGGTTGGCTGAAGAGAAAACAGGTAAAAAATTAAATGGAAAAGAGATATTTGATGAGGTTCATAAAAATAATAAAAAATATATAGAGATTGTTAATGAGTGGGCCGATTACTTAACAGATGGATTATCCACACTAATATATATTTTTAATCCCTCACTTATTGTTATTGGAGGTGGAGTTTCTAAACAGGGTGAATTTTTAAAGAGTATTTTCCAAAAAAGTTTAGAGAAAAAAGTCATGAAAAATTATTTGGATATCCTTGAGATAAAAATGGCTGAAAGGGGCAATGATGCGGGAATGTTAGGAGCTTCGTACCTACTTTTAGAAAAAATAAAATAAAAAACTTCAAAAAAAACATTGACAAAAAAAACTTTTCATTTTACAATAGATTTCATAACAACAGTAAAAAATTGAATAGAAAATCGGATGAAGATATAGGGAGAGAGCCGTAATGGCCACCGAAGAAGTGAATCTTTCAGGTTAGTTGAAAAACTTGAGGACCTATATTGGACGAGCCTCTGGAGAGACTCTATGAGCACCGAAGGAGCAAACCCAAATGTAAAGTTTGGACTAAACTCTCAGGTAAAAGGACAGAGGAATTATGCAATAAAAGTTTTTTTGTATTAAACTATTTTTTGTGTATAATTCTTTTTTAATTCCAGAAGGTATTTTTT
>NZ_DBGBQB010000349.1:0-7242 GCF_048470075.1 Cetobacterium sp.
GTATAATATCACAAATTTATAACTATTGTCTTTTAAATAGAGAAAAATAAATAATTAATCTAAAAAAGATAGGGGGAATATATGAAGAGGACGGGATTATTTAAACTTCTTTCCATAGTTGTAATGGGAATAATATTTTGGTTTTCCAATCAAAATGGTGAGGAATCATTGAAACAATCCAATTTTATATTGCAATATTTAAAAGAGATACTGGAGGTATTTAATTTAGATGTTAGAAAATTAGCTCACTTCACAATATACTTGATTTTGGGAAGTTGTTATTTTTTAAGTTTTAAAACATTGGATAAAAGAGCAGCCACAATGAGTTTAGGGCTAGTATTTTTATATGCCTGTACAGATGAATTTCATCAAGGTTTCATTCCAGGGAGAGGTCCATCTTTTAAAGATGTACTAATAGATACCTTTGGAGGGTTTTTAGGAATAATATCTCTATTGTTATTAAGGTTTTTTATAAAAAGACCTATAATCAAATGATATAAGAATAATTTAGGTCTAAGAAAAAATTTCTTGGACCTAAATATTTTAGTAGTAGTAGATGAAATATTGGAAACTCCTCTTATTAAAATCGTAATGAGAGACAACTTAGACCACCATCTATTTTTCTAAACTCTGAGGTATCCACACAGATAACATTGTACCCTAAGTTTTCTATTGACTCTTTAACTTTTGGATATCCTAGAGGTACAATCACTGTATTATTCACATAGATACAGTTTGCAGCATAGCTCTCTGATTGAGGAATAATGATTTTGTTATATCTTTCAAACTCCTTTTTATTTATAAACTCTCCTGAAACAAGCATATTATTATTTTCAATATAGTTTATTCCTGTTTTAAGGTGTAAAACCTCTTCTAAGGCAATTTCTGATCCAGTTAACCCATACTTTTCTAAAATTGAGATAAACTGTGTTATACCCTCTTTATTTGTTCTGGCTGATTTTCCCACATAGAAGTGATTTCCAACCATCATGACATCTCCACCTTCAAGTGTTCCTGGGGACTTAATATATTCGATATTCTCCTTGGGATAAAACTTTTTTAATGTGTCTATAATATATAGGGACTCCTTATTTCTTGAGGAGATTCCAGGATTTGCAACTATAGCACACTTTTTAGTGAGAACTGCTGTGTCTTCAACAAAACATGAATCAGGGAACTCCTCTAGAGCTTCCAATTCAATTATATTTACACCACATTTTTTTAAAGCCTCAACATATAGCTTGTGTTGCTCAATAGCCAAATTATAATCTGGTTTTCCCAGTTCAGGGGCAGATGTAATCCCTTCACAAAGAGTTTTACTAGGTTTTCTAACAATCACATTTTTAAACATATTTACCTCCAATCAATTAATTTTGAATAAAATATTTATTACTTAATTTTTCAAATATACCATTTTTTTTTAAAGTAACTAAAGCGTTATCTATCTCCTCTATAAGAGATTTATTTTCTTTACTAACAGCGATAGCATAGTCCTCCTGTGCCAACTCTCCATCTATTAACTTCAGATTGGAATTGGCTTTGACAAAGTTTTTAGCAGGTTCTGAATCCAGTATAACAACATCTATTTTATTCGCATTTAAAGCCATAATGGACTCTGAAGTAGTATTATATCTATATAGAGTTATCTTATCTTTCATTTCAGTTGCAATTATATCCCCAGTACAGCCAAGAACTACTCCCACACTGTTTCCTTCTAAATTATGGATATCTTTAATCAGACTATCTTTATTCACTATTAAAAGTTGTTTAGAAGTATAGTAGGGAGTAGAAAAAGTCACATTTTTCTCTCTTTCTTCAGTAACAGTCATTCCAGCTATAATAACATCCAATTTACCAGTTTGAAGTGCTGGAATAAGTCCATCAAATTGTATATTTTTAAAGATAACCCCTCCCAGTAGTAATAGTAATAAAAAACCAATAATTTTTTTTCATATTAACTCCTCCCAGTTTTATTTTTTTGTAAATAAAAAAGCAGACTAACACTCCTATTGAATGTCAATCTGCTATATTAACAAGATATAATCGTATAAAAATATCGGTCAAAAAATTATAGGGTTTAAGTAGAGAAACTGTAGAAACTATATTTTTTTATAGAGCCATCGTTAAAATTTCTAAAACATCTTTAAATTCAAGTTTTTTCATAGTTCCTATAGGACCTAATCTTGTAGCGCTAGCGGCCATCTCTTCAAACTTTGAGCTATCAATTCCAATCTCTGTCAAAGTGGAAGGGATATCCAGTGAAGTAAAAAACTCTCTTGTTTTTCTTATAACTGTTTCAGCCACTTGGAAATCATCATCTCCAAAAATTCCCCAAACATTATTTGCATATTCTACAAATCTGTGAACATTCTCTTTATCAAGTACATACTCCATCCAATAAGGAGTTAAAATTCCAAGACCAACTCCATGAGTGATATCATATTTTGCACTTAACTCATGTTCCATCTGATGTGTAGCCCAGTCAGTGGACTCTTTTCCAGCAGTAGTTAACCCATTTAAAGATAGAGAACTAGCCCACATAATATTGGCTCTTGCCTCATAGTCTGTTGGATTTTCAAAAGCGATTGGAGCATAATGGATAACTGTTTTTAAAAGCCCCTCCATTATACGAGCTTGTATATATCCTTTTTTATCTGGAGAAAAGTATTGCTCAAACAGATGACTCATAATATCTACAGCACCAGCAGCAGTTTGGTATTTATTAACAGAAAAAGTGTATGTTGGATCAAGAATAGAAAAAACGGGTCTTAAAAGATAACTGTTAAATGCTAATTTTAAATTCTCTTTTATATTGGATAAAACACTACCACCATTCATTTCACTTCCAGTTGCAGCAAGAGTTAAAATAGAAGCCACAGGTAACGCTTCAGTCAGTAGATCAAATTTTTTATCAACACAAAGATCTTTCCAAATATCCCCATGATATTTAGCTTGAGCAGCTATTCCTTTAGCACAGTCAATGGTACTTCCGCCACCAACGGCTAAAACTAATTCTAAATGATATTTTCTACAAAGATCAGCTCCTTCTCTAACAGTTTCAATTCTAGGGTTTGGGTCAACTCCAGATAGTTCAATAATTTCAATATTCTCTTCAGTTAGAGATTTTATTACATCATCATAGATTCCGTTTTTTTTGATACTATTTTTTCCATAGAGTAAAAGGATTTTAGAAGCGTGTTTTTTTACCTCTTTTCCTAAATTTGAAACTTGACCTTGACCAAATAAAACTCTTGTTGGAACATCATAAATAAAATTTTTCATAAATAATACCCTCCTATAAAACTTTAATAAAATTCCTATCTTTAACAATAGTACCACTATTGACGTAAAACGCAATTATTCTAGTTAAATTTCTATAACTTATATTAAGTCTACTTGAAAGTTCATCAAGGGATTTAAAAGTTATCTCTCCTCCATTATCTTCTAAATATTTCAAAAAAATATCCTTTGCTTTTAAGGTACTTTTATAAAAAATAGCTCTATTTGTATTCAAAAGTTTTTTATTTCCTTCAATGGCCAAAAATCTCCAAAAGTTGATATTTTCTTCAAGATACTCTCTAGCTATTTGGAAGGGTAAAAGGATAACGACAACATCACTTTTTGCAACAACATCAAATAAAACTTCCTCTTTATTTATATATTCAATATCTCCAAAAATCTCTAGAGGTCTCAATATATTTAAACATATTTGATTACCATTATCAAGTATACATGAAACTTCAACAGTGCCCTCAACTATAAAATATATGCTGTTAGCGCCCTTATGAGCTTCAAGTATGTATTCCCCTTTTTTATAGTGTTTTATCAATAATTTTTCATGAACTTCTTTAATTAGAATTTCGTCTAATTGGTAGAGTTTCAAGTATTGTTCTATTTTTTTCATAAATTCTCCTTATTGAGCCAATTGTCCTATCTATTATATAAGAATTTATATATCATAAAAATAGGAAAAATGCTAGAAAAATATATAAAATATGAAAATAAAACGAGGTGGAGTATGAGAGCGGTAGATATTATTCAAAAAAAGAGAGACAACATTGAATTAACATCTGAAGAGATGAGTTTTTTATTGGGAGAGTATTTACAAAATAGAGTTCCTGATTATCAAATGTCTTCATTTTTAATGGCTGTTTATTTTAACGGAATGACAAAAGATGAACTAAAGGTATTTACAGAGCTTATGATGAATAGTGGGGAAGTTATAAAGTTCGATGGAATAGAGAAATTCCTAATTGATAAACATTCAACAGGTGGAGTAGGGGATAAAACTACTATCGCTTTAGCTGGGTTATTTGCAGCATTTAATATAGGAACTGCTAAACTTTCAGGTAGAGGACTGGGGCATACTGGAGGAACAATAGATAAATTTGAAGCCATTCCAGGATTTGTTTTTCCAGAGACAAGAGATGAGTTAGTAAAAATGGTAAATAAAGTAGGAACAGGTATTATGGGATACTCAGATACAATAGTTCCTTTAGATAAAAAATTATATTCACTTAGAGATGTTACTGCAACAGTATCAAGTATACCTCTAATTGCAAGTTCTATTATGAGTAAAAAATTAGCTGTCTATGCTGATGGAATCATTTTAGATGTAAAAGTTGGTTCTGGAGCATTTATGAAGAACTTAAAAACAGCTGAAGAGTTAGCAAAAACTATGATAGATATAGGAGATTCTTTCAATAGAAAGGTAGTAACTCTATTGACAGATATGGATCAACCACTTGGATATGCTGTTGGAAATGCCAATGAAATTATAGAGGCTATTGAAACATTAAAAGGAAGAGGACCTAAGGATTTCACTGAACTTGTTGAAACTATTGTTGCAACAGCTCTTCAAATAAAAGGGGATGTAAACTCTTTAGAAGAGGGGAAAGAGAGAGTTGCAGAGGTTATAAAAAATGGTGCTGCAATTCAACATTTAAAAGACTTTATAGAAGCTGCTGGAGGAAATCCAAAGTTAGTTGATGACTACACATTACTTCCAAAGTTTAAATCAGAATATGAGTTTAGAGCTAAAAAATCTGGATGGATTTCAAAAATTGAAGCTGAAGAGATAGGAAAAGCTGCGATGGTGTTGGGAGCAGGAAGAGCTACTAAGGATGATATAATAGATCATTCTGTGGGAGTTCTATTGACTAAAAAAGTTGGAGATTACGTTGAAGCTGGAGAAGTTTTAGCCTTTATTCAACACAATGACAAAAATTTAGAATCTTCTATTAAGTTTTTAGAGGGTGCATATACAATAGTTGATAAAAAAGTGGAAAAAAATAAAGTTATTCTAGAAATTTTATCTAATATTGGGTTATAATAAGATTAAAGTATATTTTAGGAGGAAAAGATGAATTTAAGCAGATATATTGATCACACAGTATTAAAAGCTACAACAGAACCAAAGGATATTATTAAATTATGTAAGGAAGCAAAGGAGCATAACTTCTTCTCTGTTTGTGTAAATGGATGTTATGTTGAGTTAGCAGCAAAAGAGCTACAGGGAACAGATGTAAAAGTTTGTGCTGTAATTGGATTTCCTTTAGGAGCTATGTCAACAAAAGCAAAAGTTTTTGAAGCAAAAACTTGTATAGAGGATGGAGCATCTGAAATCGATATGGTTATCAATATTGGAATGCTAAAAGCTGGAGAGACAGAGTATGTTAAAAATGAAATAGCTGCTATTAAAGAGGCTATTGGAACAAAGGTATTAAAAGTTATAATAGAGAACTGTTATTTAACTGATGAGGAGAAAAAAATAGCTACACAACTATGTTTAGATGCTAAGGCTGATTTTGTAAAAACATCAACAGGATTTGGTACTGGTGGAGCTACATTTGAAGATATAATATTGATGAAAGAGATTGTTGGAGATAAGGCTGAGCTAAAGGCTGCAGGAGGAGTAAGAGATTTGGCTACTGCAGAAAAGTATATATCTTTAGGTGTAACAAGACTAGGAACAAGTTCAGGGGTTGAATTAGTAACTACTGGAACTGCTGATCCAAATAAATATTAATTATGATTCAAGATTACTTAGGTGACTCACTTACAAAGGAGTGCTTAGATAGTTTACTAAGAGTTTCCCACTGCAGAAGTTTTAAGCAAGGGGAAACTCTTTTTTTAGAGCATTCACTTTGTGAAAATATGTATTTTATAATCAGTGGAAATGTTACAGTTTATAAGGATAATTCTGATGGGAAAAGGAAAATAATCTATCTATTGGGAAATGATTCATTTTTAAATGATACTATGGTCTATGATGAATCTAAAAAAACAAGCGTTAGTTGTGACGCTTTTACAGACGTTAAGACTTTAGTTATCCCAATAAAAGAGTTAAAAAGATTGATTGCCAAATATCCAGATTTAGCTATGTTAATAATAAAATCTCTTTCAAAAAAAACAAAAAGATTGTATAGACAGTTAAAAAATACGACGACAATATCTATGGATAAAAGAATTGCTGCAAAGTTGTGGAAACTTGCAAAAGATTTTGGTTATGAATACAAGGAATTTCATGGATTTACGGTAAAAGTAAATAATACATATTTAGCAGAAATGTTAGGGACAAATAGAGAGACAGTTTCAAGAGGAATAAAAAAGCTTAAGGAGTTAGGACTCGTAAAAGTAGAAAATGGACAGATTTTTATATTGAAAACAGAGATTAAAGAATTTTATAGACAGTAAAATAAAAAATAGGAATACTCCTATATTTATGGTATAATTATGAGTAAATTTTAAAAAAATTAGGAGGAACAAATGACAAATAACGATGTTCTAAGAAGAGTTAGATATGCTTTAAGAATAAATGATAAAGCTATGATTGAAGTTTTTAAACTGGGAGGAATGAATATATCTTTAGATGAGTTAACAGCTTTATTAAGTAAACCTGAAGATGATAACTTCAAAACTTGTAGTAATAAAACTTTAGACGTATTTTTAAGTGGACTTATCACTTATAAAAGAGGACCACAAAAAGATGCTCCACAAAAGGTTGAAGAGATACCAAATAATAAAAATATAAATAACTATATTTTAAGAAAGTTAAAGATAGCTTTAGCTTTTAGAAGCGAGGATATGATAGATGCATTTAAGACAGGTGGAATCAATATGTCTGAATCAGAATTAAGCGCAATCTTCAGAAGACCAGATCATAAAAATTACAGAGAAGCTGGAGATAAATATGTTAGAGTATTTATTAAGGGAATCACTGAACTTTTCAGAGGAGAGAAA
>NZ_DBGBQB010000350.1:0-10616 GCF_048470075.1 Cetobacterium sp.
GGCATTTGTTATTTTCATAACTTCTGACTATTTTCTCTATTCGGTTGTTAATGTCCTTTTCTACAATTCTTGTCGGCGGTGTTTCCCGCTGACAAAAATTATAGTATCATAAATTTTAAACTAAGTCAATAACTTTTTTTATTTTTTTAAAAAATATCCATTATTTTATCCATAAGTTTCTTTTTCTCTATATCTCTTTTAACAATTAAATTGTCTTTAAATACCACTTCACCATTTACTAACACCTTATAGCTACCCACCACTGTCCCAGCTTTTATAGGGGCTACTAACTTTTTTTCTCTCTCTGTTACTATGGAGATATCCGCATCTTTTTTTACAATTTTAGAGAAAGATTTTGTACCATAAGTTTTTACTTCATAAATATATCCTCCTGTCAAAGGTATAGAAATAATTGGTACATCTTTTTTTATAATATCTTTATTTTTATAATTTTCATGAAATATTTTATTTAATTCTAAAATTTTATTGTCTCTTATTTTAGGAGATTTTCCTCCCATTACAACAGTGACTATATTTGCATTATCTTTATCACTTAAAACTGTTATATTAAATCTAGATTTTGTATGATATCCCGTTTTTAAACCATAGATTCCCTCTTTTCCCAAAAGATGAATTGTACTTTTTAATCTATAGCCTCCATTTTTTATTTCAGCAGTTTTTTGTCTTGCAATAGCTATATATTCAGGATATTTTAATGCTTCCATGGATAGTACATATATACCATGTGCCGATCCCATATCCAATTTTTTTCTGGTCATATGGTCTGGTAGCCCAGCAGGTGTGTGGAACTCTAACTCATTTTCCAATCCTAAACTTTTTGCCTTTGCATTCATCATATCTATAAATCTGGGGATACTCCCCTTTCCAGAGTGCTTAGCTAAAGCGTACGCAGCATTATTTGCTGATTTTATAGCAGCTGATTTCAATAGATCTATTACCATTATTTTCTCCCCACTCTCCATGGGAATAGAACTTCCACCTGCACTTAAAATCTCCCAATCCACAGGTACTTCATCATACATACTTATATTTCCTTTTCTTATTTCGTCCAAGGTTACTAATATTGTCATAACCTTAGTTACAGAAGCCAATGGATACATATGTGTTGCATTTTCCTGATAAAATATGTTTCCCTTATCATCACCCAATATATAAGCTCTGTAATCCGGAATGTTATCTTTTACTGTTTTACTCTGAGTGCTCTTTGAAAAAGATATTGTTGATGCGATTAATACGAAAATTACAACCAGTTTTTTCATAGCTTCTTCCTCCAAATAAAAAATTTAGGAACCACATAACTGCAGTTCCTAAATATTATACATTATTTTTGTTTTTTAGCCAAGTAGTCTTCAATAGCTTCTTTTAAGGCTTCCTCTGCCAACACCGAACAGTGCATTTTAGTCGCTGGTAATCCACCTAAAGCCTCTGCTACAACCTTATTTGTAATCTCTAGAGCTTCATGTATATTCTTACCTAGAACCATCTCTGTTGACACTGATGATGTTGCTATTGCTGATGCACATCCAAAAGTTCTAAATTTAACATCTGTTATTATATCGTTATCTATTTTTAAAAATATCTCCATGATATCTCCGCAAGATGGGTTTCCAACTTTACCGTAACCATCAGGATTCTCCATTGTTCCAACATTTCTTGGGTTCATAAAATGATCCATTACTTTTTCTGAATATTGCATAATTTTCTCCTTAGTTTTCAATTGTTTTATTTTTTATATTCATTCCATAAAGGGGATAACATTCTTAATTTTTCTACAACTTTTACAACTTGCTCAACTGTATAATCAATCTCTTCTTTTGTATTGTATTTACCAAGACTAAATCTTATTGTTCCATGAGCAAATTCTGGTTCAATTCCCATTCCTAATAAAACATGAGAGGCTTGTAACTCATCAGAGGAGCAAGCAGATCCAGAACTTACAGCTATTCCTAAATAACTTAGTGATAGCAGTATCGACTCTCCCTCTAAATATTTGAAAGTTACACTAGATGTTCCTGGAAGTCTTTCCACTGATTTTGCATTTATAACTACCTCAGGGATTCTATTAAGTATCTCACTCTCAAAGTAATCTCTTAACTCTTGCTCCCTTTTTATTTCAGCATCCATATTTTCGCAGGCCATCTCTAAAGCTTTAGCCATCCCTACAACAGCTGGTGTATTAGTTGTTCCAGGTCTCAGTTTTTTCTCCTGTCCTCCACCAGTTATTGTTCTAGCTACTCTTACACCCTGTCTGATATAAAGACCAGCTATTCCTTTAGGTCCATGAAATTTATGCCCTGAAAATGTCAATAGATCAGCACCTAACTCTTTAGGATAAACCGGTATCTTACCTACACTTTGAACACCATCCACATGTAGTAAAACTCTGTTCTTTTTAGCTATTTCAGATATCTCTTTTATAGGTTCAATTGTTCCTACTTCATTGTTAGCATGCATCACTGATATCAGTATTGTTTCAGGTGTCACCGCTTCCTCTAATTTTTTTACATCTATAACTCCGTTTTCATCAACTGGTATAAATGTTATTCTATACCCATCCTGCTCTAAATCTTTAAAAGTATTCTTTATAGCTGGATGCTCTATTGAACTTGTTATTATATGATTTCCTCTGTTTTTATATGCTTTAGCTACTCCTCTAACTGCAATGTTATCTGATTCAGTTCCTGAAGCTGTAAATATAATCTCTTCTGGTTTAACTTTTAATAAAGTTGCAATTTTTTCTCTTGCTTCTGAAACAGCTAATCCCGTTTCCTTTCCAAAAAGGTGCATACTAAATGCATTTCCATATTCCTCTGTTAAAAAAGGCATCATAGCTTCTAGTACTTTAGGGTCCATTTTTGTAGTAGCATTGTTATCCAGATAAACTCTCATAGTTATCGTCTCCTTAAGTTATCATTATATTCTTATATTTAGATAATAACATTCTTTACCACATATGTCAACAATTAAAAACTTTTTTTATATACTTTTTCTATATCTTTTCACCATGCTTACAATAGAGTTTTATTTCACATTCCAAACATTTTGGCCTTCTTGCAATACACTTATCTCTACCCTGCAAAATTAAATAGTGAGAAAAATCTATCCAATACTCTTTTGGTATTATTTTCATCAACTCTTTCTCTATCTTTAATACATCTTCCTCTTTTACTAATCCAATTAAATTTGTCAATCTTTTTACATGGGTGTCCACCGTTATTCCATCTGCCAATCGCCAAATCTCTCCTCTTACCACATTGGCGGTTTTACGACCCACTCCAGCAAGTCCAGTTAATTCATCCATCTCTTTAGGAACTTCGCCATTGTAATTTTGAATCAGTTGCTGACTACACAACTTTATGTTTTTAGCTTTATTTCTATAAAAACCTGTACTTTTTATCAGTTCTTCTATCTCTTCTATTGGCATAGAGGCAAATTGCTGAGGAGTATTTACACTTTTAAACATCTTCTCAGTCACAATATTTACCCTCACATCTGTACATTGAGCTGACAGTATTACCGCTACTAATAGTTCAAAAGGAGTGGTGTAGTTTAAGGCACATTTGGGATGCCCAAATTTATTTTGTAGAATCTCTATAACTTTTAAAGCTCTCTCTTTTTTTCTCAAAATTCCCTCCATCACTCAAAAACTTTCATATATAAAAAATAATCAATACCACCATGTTCTATTTGACCTTTAAATTGAAATCCAGCCTTTTTAAAACATAGAATGGATCTATCGTTCTCCTCCAAAATATATGCTACAACATATTTTAAATTTTGATATTTAAAACGAAGTTCATCTATACTTGCATTTACAATTGTTGTAGAATACCCTTTCCCTCTTATACATTCAGCTAAATACAAGGAAATCTCTGCACCTTCAAAATCTTCATCCAGTTGAAATTTTACATTTCCCAAGAAAGTTCCCTTTAAATCTTCGACAGTAAACATTGCATACTTGGAAGAACTTATTAAAAATCTATACCATCTTTCATGATTTTTTTTTTGCTCATCCTCATCGCTTTTACAATATTTTTTTACATAGTTTAAATTCAGATGGTTATATATATTTTCTATGTCATCCGTCGTAGTCTCTCTAATTACTATCACTACTTTATAACAACCCTATTGTATTTTTTCTTTCCTTGTTTTATCATCATAGCTCCATCTATAAATAACTCTTTTGTTATCTCCATAGCAAAATCTGTTACCTTCTCATCATTTATAGTTAGACCATTTTGTTGAACTAATCTTCTTCCTTCACTCTTAGTCTTTAATAGCCCTAATTCAACCATTAAATCAACCACACCTGTCCCTAAAACTTCCTCTGTTACCTCTGAAGTTGGTACATTTGTTAAATCAAGTCCACCTTGACCAAATAGAGCTTCAGAGGCTTGTTTAGCTTTTTCAGCTTCCTCTTCTCCATGGACTATTTTTGTCACTTCATAAGCTAAAACTTTTTTAGCCTCGTTTATTTCTGCTCCCTCTAGTGATGAAAGTCTTCTAACTTCATCCATCGGTAAAAATGTTAATAATGCCAATGGTTGTGCCACATCTGCATCTGGTAAATTTCTCCAGTATTGGTAAAACTCATAGGGAGTTGTCTTTTCTGGATCTAACCATAGAGCCCCTTTAGCAGTTTTTCCCATCTTTTTTCCTTCACTATTTGTAAGTAAAGTACAAGTCATTGCATAACCTTGCTTTTTATCTTTCTTTCTAATTAAATCTACTCCTGCAATCATGTTAGACCACTGGTCATCTCCACCTAATTGCATAGTACATCCAAATTTTCTATTTAAAACTAAAAAGTCATATCCTTGCATTAACATGTAGTTAAACTCTAAAAATGATAGTCCACCATTTTCCATTCTAGACTTAAAACACTCTGCTGCTAACATTCTATTTACAGAAAACTGTGATCCAATATCTCTTATAAAATCTATATAGTTCAATCCTCTTAACCAATCAGCATTATTAACTAATAATGCCTTATCATCAGTAAAATCTATAAATTTTTCCATCTGTTTTTTTATAGAAGCCACATTGTGAGCTATAATCTCATCTGTCATCATCTGTCTCATATCGGTTCTTCCACTAGGGTCTCCAATTTGAGCAGTTCCTCCTCCGATCAATGCAATAGGTCTATGTCCATGCTGTTGCATATGAGACATGAACATCATCGCTATGAAGTGCCCTACATGTAAGCTATCTGCTGTTGGATCAAAACCTATATAAAAAGTTACTCTCTCTTTTTCTAGTAACTCTTTTATCTCCTCTTCGTGAGTCATTTGTTTTATGTATCCACGATCTTTTAAAACTTCAAAAACATTTGACATTTTTATTTCCTCCATAATTTAATTTTATTTCTATTGTAACACAAAGCCCCCTATTTTTAAAGGTTTAATAAAAAAGAGAGACCTAAAGTCTCTCTTTATATAAAATCAGTTAATTACTTTGTTGTATTGTAGAATACTTCGATTCCGTTGAATTGAGCAACTGATCCTAATTCCTCTTCAATTCTTAATAATTGGTTGTATTTAGCCATTCTATCAGTTCTTGAAGTTGATCCAGTTTTAATTTGACCTGCGTTTGTTGCAACAGCGATATCAGCTATTGTAGCATCTTCAGTCTCTCCAGATCTGTGAGATATTACAGCAGTCATGTTTGCTCTCTTAGCCATTTCAATTGCATCTAAAGTCTCAGTTAAAGTACCGATTTGGTTTAATTTAATTAAGATTGAATTAGCAGCTTTCATTTCGATTCCTCTTGCTAATCTCTCAGTGTTAGTAACGAATAAGTCGTCTCCAACGATTTGAACTTTCTTTCCAACTTTTGCAGTTAACATTTGGAATCCAGCCCAGTCATTTTCTCCTAATCCATCTTCGATAGATTTAATTGGATATTTCTCACATAATTCAGCATACCACTCGATCATTTCTTCAGTAGTTCTTACTACTCCACCCTCTCTCTTGAAGTGGTACTCAAATGATCCATCCTCTTTCTCAACACAGAACTCAGTTGCAGCTGCGTCTAAAGCGAATGTAATATCAGTTCCTAACTCATATCCTGCTGCTTTAACAGCTTGACATATAATTTCTAAAGCTCCCTCTGTTCCGTTGATTTTAGCTGGTGCATATCCACCCTCATTTCCAACGTTTGTTGAATCTCCATTAGCTTTTAAGATTTTTCCTAAGTGGTGGAATATTTCACATCCCATTCTCATAGCTTCAGCAAATGTTTTAGCTCCAACTGGTTGGATCATAAACTCTTGAACGTCTACTGCTGAGTCAGCATGGCTTCCTCCATTTAATATGTTCATCATAGGTAAAGGTAACTCTTTAGCGTTAACTCCTCCTAAGTATTTGTATAGAGGTTGTCCTAAAGCTTCTGCTGCCGCTTTAGCTACTGCTAGAGAAACACCTAATATAGCGTTTGCTCCTAATCTATCTTTGTTTGGAGTTCCATCTAATTCGATCATAGCTTTATCAATTGCTACTTGATTAGTTGCATCCATACCGATTACTAACTCTTTTATTTCAGTGTTTACATAGTTTACTGCCTTTAAAACACCTTTTCCTAAGTATCTAGATTTATCCTCATCTCTTAATTCTACTGCTTCGTAAGCTCCTGTAGATGCTCCAGATGGAACTGCAGCTCTTCCCATAGCTCCACACTCTAATATTACGTCAACCTCAACTGTTGGGTTTCCTCTTGAATCAAGAATTTCTCTTCCTTTAACTTCAACTATTCTAGTCATTTCTTTAAATCCTCCTTAGAATTTTTTAAAAGTTTATATTTTAAAATTAAGTCTCAAAATTTATGTAATGTTTATTTTACTTTAATAACTTTCATTGAGTTACTTGTTCCTGCTTTGAATACCTCTTCTCCACATGATGCAACTATTATATCTCCTGATTTAACAAGTCCTAATGCTAAAGCTTTTGCTTCTGCTAAAACGTAGAACTCCTCTAAATTCTTAGCTGTTGTATCTAAACAAGGGATTACTCCTCTTGTTAATATCATTTGATTGTATGTTTTCTCATTGTTTGTTATCGCTAATATGAATGCTTCTGGGAAATATCTTCTTAAAGCTGTTGCCGATCTTCCTGATGCAGTTCCTGATACGATTAATTTAGCTCCTAATGCTTCTGCTACATCTACTGTACCTCTAGCCATAGCTTCAGTTATAGTTACTCCCTCTTCATTTTCTATTTCGAAAGCTACTAAAGGATCTGTTTTTTCAGCTATTTTTCTCATTACTGTTACAGCTTCAATTGGGTATTTTCCTTTTGCTGTTTCTCCAGATAGCATTATTGCATCTGTACCATCTAATATTGCGTTAGTTACGTCTGTTGCTTCCGCTCTAGTTGGTCTTGGGTTCTTTATCATTGAATCTAGCATCTGTGTAGCTGTTATTACTACTTTCCCTGCTAAGTTACATTTTTCTACCATCATCTTTTGTGCAAATGGAACCTCTTCTACAGGGATCTCTACTCCTAGATCTCCTCTAGCTACCATTATACCATCAGATAACTCTAAAATCTCATCAAAATTATCTAATCCCTCTTGATTTTCTATTTTAGAGATTATTTTTATTTTTTCTCCACCATTAGCATCTAAAACTTCTCTAACAGCTCTTACATCATCAGCTTTTCTGATAAATGATGCCGCTACGAAATCTACATTTTGCTCACATCCGAACTTTAAATCTCCAATATCTTTTGGTGATAAAGCTGGTAATTGAACTGAAACATTTGGTAAGTTAACTCCTTTGTTCTCTCCTAAGTCTCCGTTATTTTTTACAATACATCTAACTTCGTTTCCAACAACCTCTTCAACTTCCATTTCAATTAATCCATCATCGATTAAAACTATGTTTCCAGCTTTTAAGTCCTCTGTTAATCCTTTATAAGTTACAGCAACTCTTGTTGAATCTCCAATAACTGTCTCATCTGTAGTTATAGTGAACTTTTGTCCAGCTACTAAAGAAACATCGTTTCCTCCTACTAGCTTAATTGTTCTTATCTCTGGTCCTTTAGTATCCAATAAAACAGCAGCATTAATTCCTGTGTTTGCAATCGCTTGTTTTAAGTTAACTATTCTTTGCCCATGCTCCTCATGGCTTCCATGAGAGAAGTTCATTCTCATAACATTCATTCCAGCTTCTAATAACTGTGATAATACCTCAACTGATTCTGTTTTTGGCCCTATTGTACACACTATTTTTGTTTTTTTCATAGTTCCCTCCTATAATGAGTTTTTAATCTATATTTTAATTTTTTACATCCCTGCATTTTGTATTCAAATTCTATCTAATATACTAGTTAAAGTCAAGAAAGTTAAATATCTATTTTTTACCTTTTTTTGACTCTATTATTCCCACTTTTTTATAAGCACTTTTATTTTTAGTTACTTTTACGAAATATCTCCTCTTGTTCTTCTTATTTTTCAGACTTTTTCCTTTTTATTTTAAATAAAAAAGTCCCAGTTTAAACTAGGACTTAATTTTAAACAAAAAGTGGTACCAAAACTAACGAAACGATACTCATTAACTTGATTAGAATATTTAAAGATGGTCCAGATGTATCCTTAAATGGATCTCCAACTGTATCTCCCACCACTGCTGCTTTATGTCTTTCTGATCCCTTTCCATCACCCTTATAACCAGCTTCAATCTGTTTTTTAGCATTATCCCATGCCCCACCGGCATTGGCCATCATTATTGCCATTAATATACCTGTCACTAGAGCTCCGGCAAGTAGTCCACCAAGAGCTTCTGGAGACCATAATCCCACAACTACTGGAGCTAATACAGCTAAAATTCCAGGGATTAACATCTCTCTCAATGAAGAGTGAGTCGATATCTCTACACATCTTTTATAGTCTGGTTTTGTTGTCTTTTCCATGATTCCTGGAATCTCTCTAAACTGTCTTCTTACCTCTTCAACCATCTCCATAGCCGCTTTACCAACTGCAGTCATTGTCAAAGCTGAGAACAAGAATGTCAGCATTCCACCTATAAATATTCCCACTATTACATCTGGATTTATTATATCTAGAACAAATTCTGCTCCAGATAGTTTTTGAATAGATTCCTTATATGCCGCAAATAATGATAATGCAGTCAAAGCTGCAGACCCTATTGCAAACCCTTTTCCAACAGCTGCTGTTGAATTTCCAACTGCATCTAATTTATCTGTACACTCTCTAACCTCATGAGGTAACTCTGCCATTTCAGCAATTCCTCCAGCATTATCAGCAACAGGTCCATAGGCATCTACAGCAACTACCATTCCTGTTGTTGATAACATTCCAACCGCCGCTATTGATATTCCATATAGTCCAGCAAACTTATATGCCACTATTATTGCTATTGATATTATTATCATAGGTGCCACTGTAGACTCCATTCCTACAGCTAATCCCTCTATAATCGTTGTAGCTGGACCAGTTTTTGCCGCATCAGATATTCTATTAACAGCCTTTTTCCCAGTATCTGTATACAGTCCTGTAAAGTAAGCTATCACTAATCCTGCCACTAATCCTGCCACAATTGCCCAAAATACTCCCATAGGTAAATTAAGGTACTTTATTACTCCAAAAGAGGCAACAATTGATAATATACCTGCTATTCTAGTACCATTTTCCAACTTATGATAAACTTCATCTGGCTTTTCAGTTTTTACTGTCAATGTTGCCAATATTGATGCTATTATTCCAAATGCTGATATCATCACTGGTGCCAATAGGTACTCTCTTGTTTCCATTGCCGCACCAATTGCCAATGTCGCTATTATTGATCCCACATAAGATTCAAATAGATCCGCTCCCATTCCAGCCACGTCACCTACGTTATCTCCTACGTTATCCGCTATTGTTGCTGGATTTCTAGGATCATCCTCTGGAATTCCAGCCTCAACTTTCCCTACCAAGTCAGCTCCTACGTCGGCCGCTTTAGTGTAGATTCCTCCTCCAACTCTTGCAAATAATGCGATTGAAGAAGCTCCCATACCAAATCCTGTTATTATACTTACATCCCAATTAAATACCAAAATTAATATTGTTAAACCCAACATTCCAAGTCCAACAACTGAAAGCCCCATAACTGCTCCACCAGCAAAAGCTACATCTAGGGCCTTTGCCAATCCACCCTCTTTTGCTGCAATTGATGTTCTTCCATTAGCTTTTGTTGCTATTCTCATACCGATGTTTCCTGCTAAAGCTGATGTTAATGCCCCTATTACGAAAGTTAATGCTACCATTGGAGATAAAAATACTCCAAGTAAAACCGCTACCGCTGCAACAAACCAAATTAAAATTTTATATTCCGCCGAAAGAAATGCCATTGCGCCTTCTCTAATTGCATCTGTGATTTCAGCTACTCTCGGAATATTAATCTCATAGCTTTGAACTTTCTTGGAGTAAAAAGATGCCGCGAATAGTGCTATAATACCACCGAAAATTCCCAAATAGATCATTTGTTCCACTTTTAAAACCTCCCAGTATGTTTAGTATGATTAAAGTATACGAGAAAGTCTAAGATATTTCAAGCAAAAACAAAGTTCTTTTTTTCTTTATTTTTTATTGTTTTTTAG
>NZ_DBGBQB010000351.1:0-7916 GCF_048470075.1 Cetobacterium sp.
CTATTAAAATAGGTATTGTAATCAAACTAAAAACAGTTGATAAAAAAGAACAGCTTGAAGTGATAAGAGGTTCTTTATTATATTTTAAAGAGTAAGCTATAACAACAGAGGCTGTAGGTGTAGCCATCATTATAGTAATAACCCCCAGACTAATACTGGAAAGCTGAAGAATCCCTAAATGGCTAACTCCAAAAATAAGGATTAAAACTAAAATTGGAATAAAAAGCGTTTTTATAAGAGAGAATTGCCAAGCGATAGAATTTCTTAAAGAATCTTTAATTGAAAGTTCTGAAAGTTTTAATCCTGCTGCTAGCCAAGCTAATGGAGAACATAGACCTGCAAGAAAAGCTAGAGGTTTATATATCCAAAAAGCTGTTTTATCAATTCTTAAAAATGCATAATTTTGTCCACTTATGTTTACTTGGGGAAGATATTCTTGAAATATCCATATAAAAAGCCCAATAAAGGTTGCCAAAATCACTGGATTTAAAAACATAGACTTTATATTTTTTTTATCCATTTTAATACCTGACATTTTAATAAAACCATAGGAGTAAAGAAGAACTCTATATGGTATGGAAAAAATAGATGAGTATATAACTCCAAGATCACTATAAAGTGCCTGTGCAATAGGGATACCGAAAACAGTTACCCCTCCAAATACGGACATTATTTTAAGGGTTAATTGCTTTTCTAAGTCCAAATTTTTATAGAAAAGATTACCGATACCCATTAAAAATAGATGTATTAAAAAACTCCAAATCAAAATATTTATACCATTGATAAAAGTTGCTTTATCAAAGTCTTTCATAAAGGCATTAAAAGACAGTGCAGGTATAGATATTGATAAAATAATCTCCCCAAGGGGAACTGAAAAAGAACTGTTCAATTTATTGGTTTTACCCAAATAAAAACCTAAAATCATGATAGAAATTGAAGATGACATCACTCCAATAATACTCCTATCAGATAACATAGAGATAATAGCATTTGTTGCATTCATTATAATTACACTCCCAAAAAAATTATTCAATAATAAGATTTTCCACTCTCATATTAAGAAAATCGATTAAACTTTGTGGATTAATTTTAATTTGTAATCCTCTTTGCCCACCACTTATAAGTATAAAATCTTTTTGTAAACAACTTTCATGTATCAATGAAAGATGTCTTTTCTTTATCCCTATTGGAGAGCATCCCCCTCTTATATAACCAGTTTTTTCTTTTAATCTACTTAACTCCAACATATCCACTTTTTTAGAGTTTACAGCAGAAGCCACTTTTTTTAAGTTAAGTTCATCACTTCCAGGAATACATGCGATAAAAAGTTCATCTTTATCATTTGTTAATGCAAGTGTTTTAAAAACTTTAGTTATATCTGCTCCAGTTTTAGAAGCGACACTTATAGCACCTAAATAGTCCTCATCAACCTCATATTCAATAACTTCATATTTAATGTTAGCCTTATCTAGCTCTCTCATTGCATTAGTTTTTTTTATAGCCATTTTATTGGCCTCCCTTCTCTAATAAATTATAATTTAAATTTTGTCCATTATTGTTGTAAAATAGTTTATAGTTCTTATTAACTTCCTCAATTTAAGGGATAAAAAATAACTTTATAAAATTATATACAATATAAGTGGTCAAAAATAAAATTTAATATTCCGACCTTGGTGTTGTAAAAGTGTGGTAATATTAAATTATACTCTGAATTATATCATAGATGAATAACTAAAATAAGTAAAAAATATACAAAAGTTGCTTTTTGCTGTAAAAACTTTTATAATATATTATCAACATATAAGGAGTGATAAAAATGAAAAAGGGAATATTGTCATTATTACTTCTATTTTCTTCCCTAAGTTATGCAAGTTGGTGGGGAGGATTAGATGGAGGAACTAGAGCTGCTATAGTTACTGGGTCTGCCTTAATTCTAGGATCGCAATACAATCAGAGTGAATATAGACATCAACAAGATTTAAGAAGATTAGATACTCAAATACGTAGAGGTTATGAGAGACAAGCTGTAATAGAAAATGCTAATCGAAAATATGGAAATATTGGAGCTCCAGCATATTACTATGAAGCCCCAAGATATAACAATCAAGGATATAATCGGGGATATAGCAATGGAAGAGGAGCTGGTGCTAAGGTAATCTATTCAGACCAAAGAAGCCAAATTTTAGAGATGGCTGATGGAACAAGAATAATATTGAACCAGTAAAAAAGGAGAGTTTTTTAACTCTCCTTTTGCTTTAAGAAAACATATTGATAAATACGGTTATAATAGATGCGTTGACAAAGTCTATGAAAAGTGATCCCACAAGTGGAAGGGCGAAAAATGCTGTAGGTGAAGGTCCATTTGCAGCTGTAAAAGACTCCATATTAGCCATAGCATTTGGTGTTGCTCCCATTCCAAAACCACAGTGTCCAACTGCCATAACAGCAGCATCATAATCTTTTCCCATCACTCTAAAAGTAACAAAGTATGCATACAGAGCCATAACAATTTTTTGAGCTAAAAGTATAACTACAAGTGGGATAGCAAGAGCTGCAAGTTCCCAAAGTCTCATAGACATAAGAGCCATAGCAAGGAATAGTTGTAAAGCTATATTTCCAACAACATTGATGGCATTTAAAGGTATCTCTAACTTAGCACCATCAGCTATATTTCTTATAATAGCGGCAACAATCATAGGACCGATATATACAGGAAGAACTATACCTAAGTTTTTAGCTAAAGGAGTTATGAACCCTCCAATTCCCATTGCTAAAACGATATAAACAATAGCTCTAAATAAAAGGTCTTCATTTAAAAGTAGTTTTGTTTCAGATGGGTCCTCATTTCCATCTAGGAACATCTCAACCTCTCTAGGAGATTGTAAATTATGCTTAGCCATAAGTCTTTTTCCAACAGGACCACCTATTAGACAACCAGCAACTAAACCAAATGTAGCGGATGCTATTGCAACAGACATTGCACCAGTTGCTCCAGCAGACTCAAGAACAGGACCAAAAGCTCCAGATGTACCATGTCCTCCTGTAAGAGGGACAGATCCAGCAGCAATTCCTATCAATGGATTTAAACTAAAAACTTTTGCTAAAGAAACGCCTACAATATTTTGAATAACAACAAGGATTACAGCAACTAATAGAAAGGTAAATACTTGGATTCCACCCTTTTTTAGCATTTTTAAACTTGCTAAAAACCCTATTGTAGTGAAAAAAGCAACCATTAAAAGATTTTTTAAAGAACCATCAAAATCAAAGACAAAAAGCTGCATATTATATCCAATTAGAGAGATAATAGAGAATATAACCCCACCGATAACAGGAGCTGGTATAAAGAATTTTTCAAAGAAATAAACTTTACTTTTAATCCATCTTCCAATTAGTAATAAACAAACTGCAATTGCCAAAGTTTCTGCCATATTAAATGTGTGTGTGAACATATGCTTCCTCCTAAAAAATGATTCGTTTACTAACTTTTATACTATTAATTGTACATAGAGTATATGAAATATACAAATATAAAAAAAATATACAGCATATTGATGCTGTATATCAATTATTTATTATATGTATTAATCATTTATTAAATATATATAACCTTAATAAACTCCCAATACAAGAGTATTCTCATTAATTACTTCTCCTGTATTTTTTAAATTTATTTTTTTAGAAAAAAGAGGACCATCATAGACAAAAGTATGATACTCTCCATTTTCTCCACAGACATCAGAGCCAGTTTCTCTAATCTTATCTAAAAGATCATAGCTTAGAGTTTCTCCTAAAAAGTCAGCGTTCATATTTTTCAAATTAACTTTTTTAATTATAGCCTTGTATCCTAAATCAATAAACTCTTTAACAAGTGCCTCTCTTTCCTCTTGCCACAGTGGAAATATAGCTTTAAGCTCCGTATTTTTACATCTATCCTCTCCCCATTGTCTGTGGTGTTCAATATCTATATCACCAAAAACGCAAGCCTCAGCACCTAAATTTTTCATATTTTTTAAAGCTGCTTCAAATATACTTTCATAATTGTCTCCATCACACTCTACTAGAAGCAATGGAATACTTGTAGCAGATGAAACCTGCTTTAAAAGATTAGCTGATATATCATGAAACCAAGAGTCTCCTTTATTTTTATTAACTGTTGTCATAAGAGCAATAGGTTCATAACCCTGTGAAATTGCTTTATGTAAAGATAACATACTATCTTTTCCTCCGCTGAAAGAAACGACAACTTTTATTCCCATACTAAGCCTCCAAATTATTTTATCCGTTATGTAAATATTATAGAAAAATAAGATAATAAAAACAAGTTAAATTTACTCAAAAAATATAATATCTTTATATTTATCCCTATATCTCTTAAAGAAAACCTTCCCAAAGGAGCAGATAGGGACAATTTTAAAATCATTTAATATAGCGTAATCCACAAGAGATTCAGTAAGAGTAGTAGCTAAATTTTGGTTACGATACTCCTCTTCAACCCAAGTTGATTTTAATTTAATACTTTTATCACTGTGATCAATAGAGTATAGTAGTTCAGCCACTTCCATATCCTCATTATCTAAAATATAAAATTTAAAATTTTGTTCATCATGTATAATTTTCATAAAAGCCTCCTCAAAAAAATTCTTCTTAAAATAGTTCTACTCTGAAAAGAGAGTTATCTTTTTTAAATAAAAGGAAAAGTTGGTAAAAATAGTAGAAAATTAAAAAGGCTAAAGGAGTAAAAATGGACTTAGTAAATGATAACCTAGATATGTGTATAAAAAAAATTGCAATACCCTCTAGTGTAGGATTTTTATTTAATACACTTTTCAATGTAACCGATACATATTTTACAGGCTTTATAAGTGTAAAGGCCTTGGCAGGGTTGGCATTATCCTTTCCGGTTTTTTTTATTTTAATCTCCTTAGGTTCTGGATTGGGTATGGGTCTCAGTGCTTTAATATCCAATTCCATTGGAGAAAAAAACAACTCTAAAGGATTGGAATTAGCAAAAGATGGTATGTTTTTAGGTATTTTAACAGGGGTATTGATAACTATTATAGGACTCAAGTATAATAGGGAACTTTTTTTATTGATGGGTGCTGGAGAGGAGGAACTAATCTTAGGTATGAGATATACTAAATGGATATTTATTGGTTCTGTTTTCTTTTGCATTAACTCCATATTTAACGGGATATTGGTAGCTCAAGGAAATACAACTATCTATAGAAATTTTTTAATAATTGGATTTTTTGCCAATGTTATTTTAGATCCATTTTTTATATTTGTTCTGAAAACAACAACAGATGGTGTTGCAATAGCAACGATTTTAATACAGATGGTAGGAAATATATATCTATATCAGAAAGTAAAAAATTCTCCATTGATTCAAGAAAAAAGTTATAGAATAAAGATACCAACTTTAGAGAACACAAAAGCGATTTTAAATCAGGGAGTACCAGCTAGTTTCAATATGATGACAATAGCTCTGGGTGTATTTGTTATAAATCACTATATTCAAAAGGTTGGTGGAAGCTCCGCTATTGCAGCTTATGGAATTTCAACTCGGATAGAACAGCTATTACTATTGCCAGCTATTGGTTTAAATAGTGCTGCACTGAGCATTACTGGTCAAAGTTTTGGTGCAAAAAATTTTGAAAGAATAAAATTGGTTTTTTTTAAAACTATGTTTTATGGAGTTATGATTATGAGCATAGGGATGATTAGTATAAATTATCTATTACCTTATCTATTTGAAATTTTTACAAAAAATTCTGAAGTTTTGGAGTATGGAAAAGGGTATTTTTCTGTGGAAAGATTTACGTTTAATTCATATATTTTTATAAATATATGTGACGCTGTTTTAAGAGGGTTAAAATATCCAAAATTTTCTATGATAATGGGATTTTATAGGCAGTTCTTAATGCCTATTATCTGTTTTTCAAAATTTATTGAGATATTTCAAGGGATTGAGGGGCTTTGGATAGGAATTTTGATTATAAATTGGAGCGCAGCTTTTCTCTTTTTAGGTTATTTTATGCTGGTATATAAAAAGTTAAAAGAAAAAAGGAATAATTAATGAGCTATCGTAAATAACAAACATATGAACTTGTATAAACTAGAGTTGAGGAGGTAAAAAAATGGCATACAAAAAATCATTTTCAGAGGTAGAAAACAAATATTGGGGAGATTATAAAGCTAGAATGTCTAAAGCTCAGGGAGTTGAGGATGTAAAAAAAATATTTTCAATGGTTGTAGCAGATATGGTAAAAGAGATAGAGCCTAAATTGAATCCCACTTATGGTGAGTTTGACGGAGATTTTGAAATAGATGTAAAAGGTGAAAAACATTATAAGGTTGCTTCAAAAATAGCGGAGAATCCACTATATATAGAGCTAGTTGAGATTTCAGACCTACCTGCAATATTAGATAAATATTCAGAGATGGCTGTAAATAAGACTATACATCTATCAAGAAAAGAACCAGAGGAGAATGGTAAAAAAATAATACCTTAAGATAAAAAGTAATGAATTAAAAAATATTTAGCCCAAGAAATTTTGTTAAAAAAAGCAAATTTTCTTGGGCTTTTTGTATTTAAATCTCTTAGAACAAAGCCTATACTTTTTTAATTTTTATATTGTGCAGTCTATTACTAAAGTAATCATTATTATTAAGTATACTAATTTCAACTTTCTTTTCATATTTTCTCTCCTTTTAGTATTTCCAAAGATACTAAATTTTTAGTTGTTCCTATTATGGTATCATTTTTTCAAAAGTGTTTCTAGGTAACTTTTTAAAAAAACTTTTGTTCGCAAAAGTATCTCTAGTCTTATAGAAATTAGGGGTTAAAAAGAGAGTTATAAAAATAAATGTTCGCTACTAATAAAAAAACAGGTAAGAGAAAGGAAATACATTTCCATTTCTCCTACCTGTTTTAGTTATATCTAACTTGAAATTTAGCGATACCAGAGTATTTTCCCTCAGGGACATCAGGATATAATCCCGGCTCTATTCTAGCTTCAAATTGTAAATCTTTCCTACCAGAGGCATCTAAAGTTAGGTTCATTTCATTGATACTATTAGTATGACCATCAGTTAGTAATAAGAATAGAGGAACAGTTTCATTTCCACCAACTCTTTTCATAAAAACTTTAGATTCACCAAGAGATAGCTTAATATTTTGTCTTTGTCCACCTAAAATTTTAATCTTTCCTATTCTTTTTATAGGTTTTACTCCAGGCATAAAAACCACTCTTCCAAAATTCATCTTAGTTGGAATATTCAATTGAAGATATGTTATTAAATCAAAAGTATTAGTAGGGCTTCTCTGGTTTCCAGAAGTACTTCCAAAATTTCCATTGTCATTTACAATAGTAAGATTTCCAGAAAATTCAGTAGAAAGGGTATAAGTACCATCAGGAACACTCCAAGGTATGCCCACAACTAAATCTCCAGAGACTCTTGCTAATTGCATTAATCTACCAGAAGTTCTACCTAGAACTATATGTACGCCAAGTTCTGTATTACCATTTTTTTTAAGCTCAAGACGTTCAAATCCAGGGCCCTTAGCATTGCTAAGTCTTGGATCACTAATGCGAATACTCATTCCACTGGGAGCGCTTACTCTAAGTGGAGTTCCTTCAGTCTTAATATCTCCTTGTGCATTTCCTCTTTCACTTCCTATCTCCATTAAAGTTACATCATTTAGTGTAAATGTTAAATCTTCATTATATTGCCTCCAAACATATGTAGGGCTTCCAGTTCCAACAGCAAGCGTAGCTCCAAAACCAAGGTCTCCAGTTTGTCCTGCTAATTTATGGTTTATAGTTGGTCCTACTTCATATGAAAAAGCGAAAAAATATATAGAAAACAGTAAAAAGATAATTTGTTTTTTCATAAGACTTCTCCTATTATAG
>NZ_DBGBQB010000352.1:0-4034 GCF_048470075.1 Cetobacterium sp.
CCTCCAAAAAATCAAAATATTTTTTGATTTTTCTTGTATTATAACTCTTATTAGAGATATTTACAATAAATGATTAAAACTAAAACTTTTTTAACATAGACTTTTCTTAGAATCCATCTTAGTAGCTAAATACAGGAATGGTGTATCCATAGCTGCCACTATCCACTTTAAGATATATGTACTCAGGAATATTTCAAACATGACCTCAAAAGAAAAAATACCTGTAAAAGCTAAAGTTGTAAATAAAATATTATCCACTAACTGACTTATCATTGTACTTCCATTATTTCTAATCCAAAGATGATTTGGAAACTTCTCCTTTAAAATTTTATATAGATATATATCAATATGTTGAGATACCGCATAAGATATAAGCCCCACTACCATAAATCTTGGAAACAGTCCAAAGATTGATTTTAAATTACTATGCATCTCTATTCCATCAGCCTCAGGGGTAAATAAAAGTGCAAAGTTAATCATAAAAGCTATAACTATATTGGTAAAAAAACCTATCCAAATAGCTTTTTTAGCCTCTTTTTCACCATACTTTTCAGAAAGTATATCAGTTACTAAAAATGCGCTAGCATAGGGTATATTCCCCAGTGAAGCATGAAGCCCAAAAAGTTTAACTAGAACCATTACTTCAACACTTGCTATAAACATAGATATTGGAATCCATATAAACAACCCAGTTTTACCAAAACACTTATATGCACCTAAAACAATAATAAAACTTAAAAATAGTTTTATAATCCATAGTAACTCATTTTGTAATATCATCTCATTTATCATTATACTAATACCCCTTTAATATCAATTCATTATCTTTTTTATTTTCAGGAAAAACACTATTGAAAAAAAGCTCAAAAAACCTTTTTTCATTGACCTCTGTATTTATAAACACATTTGTATCTCTTCTATAAAAGTTTCCAATATCTATTAATGTTTGCCCGATAGCTCTTCCACTTTCAACACACTCTAAATGTGTTAGAACCCCGCTACACATCTCTGGTTCTATAAAATAAGCCACCGCTAAAGGGTCATTTATAACACAACCTAGAGTTCTTTCCTGCATCCAATGAAAATCTACATAAAAACCTGTTATATTATAGATAAAGTCTGCTACTTCATTTTTCATCTGCTTTAAATATTCTCTATAATTTGGTGTTAAAACTATTTTTCTAGTTACATCTAGTGGAATAAGCTCTATTGGCTTATCTACGTTCTCAAAAACAATATTTACTGATTCTGGATCTACCCAATAGTTAAACTCAGCTACTTGTGAACAGTTCCCATTAGTTCTAAAAGCTCCTCCCATAGAGACAATTCTTTTAGCTCTTTTTAAAATACCTCTCTCCCTCTCCACTGCTTTTGCTAAATTTGTCATAGGTCCTAAAGCTATAATTGAGATATCTTCACTCTCTTTTAAAGTTTCAATTAGAAAGTCTACAGCTCCCAATTTAATAGCACCTTTAGGAACAGTAATCTCAGGTAAAACATCCCCTATCCCATCATTTCCATGAGTATCTTGAGCTGTTACCAACTCTTTTTTAATCGGTTTATTATCTCCTAAATAGATAGGTATATCCTCTCTTTTTAGTAACTTTAAGACTCGGTATGCATTGATTCCTCCAAGTTCTACTGGTACATTTCCAGCACAGATAGTAATACCTACAATATCCAACTCCATTGATTTCAGTGCTAAAATCAGTGCTAATGAATCATCAATTCCTGGATCACAATCAATAACTATTCTTTTCATAACCTCTCCCTTTCTGGGATCCATACAAACAAAAAAGGCTAGAATAAACCTAGCCTCTTGCTGGTTTTTTTTACAGATGGATCTCCCAAACATCTTTTTTATAAAATTTAATTCTCAAAGAGTATAACATCTCTTTATAATTTTTTCAATTAAAAATATAACTATAATTTTATGATATAAAACTTTACACCATTTATTACAATTGTATCCTCTTTCTTTTTATTTATTTTTTCAAATTTACTATGAGTATATCTTCTCACTAATTTAGGTGGATAATCCTTAGAAGTTTTTATTGATATTAGCTCAATTGTACTCAAAAGTTCCACTCTATCACTTGAAACTAGGTAATCATCCACTCCATGTGAAAATAAAACTCCCTTATAATAACCATCTGGTTTTATCATCTTAAAATTAAAATTCTTTCCTGTTTGTTTAACTATGTATTGCCCTAAAGCAGATATTTTCTCTCTCATTTTTACCTCTTTTATATTTTTTACTCTACTTTTATTTTTAAAAGCATTTTTTTATGTCCTGATCCACATGGAACTGTACACTTTCCTATGTATTCTCCAACCTCAGTTGGTTTTATCTCTATTGATTCTGGTTTTCCTGGAGATGCTTCTAAATCAAATCCCAGCTCTTTTGATCCCAATCCATGATCTCCCTCTTTACTTACTAAAGTTAATGTTACTGGTTCATCCTTTTTTAAAACAATCTCCTTTGGCTCATATCCCCATTCATATGCCACAATTTGAATCTCTTTTCCAAGAAGTGTCACCGATAGAAGTGTACATAATCCTAAAATTTTTAAACCTTTCATAGCTACCTCCTAAACTTAAAATAAGTTAAAAGGTATTACCATCTAAAGTTCTTTTTTCATTTTTTCACAGAATTTTTTTGTTTTAAAACTACTGTTATCTAGCTCTAACTCTATCTTTTTTATAGAACTATCACTCTCATTTAGATGTGTTAAAATAAAATAACCCAGTCCTCTATTTTGATATTTAGGACATATAAAAAGTTTTTCAACTCTATACACTCCACCTTCACTCTGTTCCTTTAAAAATATAGCTCCAACAATCTCATTTTGTAAAAAAATAACTTTTCCAATGGAGTTTTTTACTATATTTTTAAACTCTTCATAGGTCTCATTTTTAGTGCTCTTTCTATAGGCATTTCTATTTATATCCCAAAGAACATTTAAATCACCTATTTGAAACTCTTTAATCTCTACCATGGCTCTCTCCTTTTAAATATTTTTTAATCTTTTTTGTGGTTTTCCGAAATAATATCCTTGACCATAACTAACTCCTATTTTTTTTAGAAATTCAAACTGATCCCTTTCCTCAATTCCCTCTGCCACAACTTTAAGTTTTAAACTTTTTATCATATTTGTTAAACCTAAATATATTTTTTTTCCTCTTTCACTATCCTCACTTATACTCGACATCAATGATTTATCAAATTTGATAACATCTATTGGCAATGTTGTCAATAGTCCCACTGTTGAATATCCAGCAGTGAAATCATCTATTGAAATATATATCCCTCTCTCCCTAAATTTATTTAACTTTGCTACAACCTCATCCACATCATCTAAAAATGTACTTTCCGTTATTTCAATCTCTAAATTTTTCCCATTTAAAGAGTATTTATCCAATAAACTAAATATATAATCCACAACGTTTTTTTTCCTAAGTGTTTCCACTGACATATTAAAGGACATTCTAAACTCTCTATCCACTCTTCCTTTTTCTAGAAGTTGTTTCGTTTTTTTTATAGCTTCCTCAGCTATTCTATAATCAATTTTATGAATCAATCCTAAACTCTCGGTTATTGGTATAAACTCATCTGGAAAAATCTGACCTAGCAGTTTATTTTCCCATCTTGTTAAAGCCTCTGCTCCAATTATCTTTCCATTTTTTAACTCATATTTCTCTTGAAATACTGGATAAAACTCAGTATCAATGGATATATCAATTATATTTTCTATCATCTTTTTTCTTTTCTTACTTTTTATAAAATCATAAGTTGCCTCTTGTGTCCAATTTTCTCTATCTTTTTTTGCTGAATACATAGCTAAATCAGCATATTTAAAGGCATAATTCATAGAGTCTTTCTCTCTTTTTATATAGTATCCTAAACTAAATGATATATTATACTTTTTCATTAGATCTGAAGTTTTAAAAAGTGTTTCCAATTTTTTTATTTTAAATTTAATATTTACTGAATAGCATGAAAATATATAGAACTCATCTCCAGATATTCTAAA
>NZ_DBGBQB010000353.1:0-1525 GCF_048470075.1 Cetobacterium sp.
TTAAAATTTTGATAGAGAATTAAAAGGGGTGATAGATTGGATAATTTTAAAGGAAATAGAAGTAAAAAAATTTGGCTTTTAACAGAGATAGCGGCTGGAGTACTTTTTGCTATGTTTGTTTATTTTGTTTTAAGAGGAAAAGAAAATGTATTGAGTGGATTTATTAGAATCTTAACATCTCCAACTGTGTTGATAACTGATTTTTTAGTTATAGGTGGAATGGGAGCCACATTTTTAAATGCTTTCTTAATCTTCATATTTAACTATACTTTAATGAGACTTTTAGGTACACCACTAAATGGTATAGCTATAGCATCATTTTTTACAGTCTTCGGTTTTTCGTTCTTTGGAAAAAATATATTGAATATACTTCCTTTCTATGTGGGAGGAATACTTTACTCCAAATATGAGCATATAGACTTTAAAGATATTTTAGTAACAATATCTTTTACAAGTGCCCTTGCTCCATTTATTAGTGAGGTGGCATTTAACATCCATGTATTGAGTGAGTATGCATATATAAATGCCATTGTACTTGGAATTGTGATTGGATTTATAGTGACTCCTTTAGCTAAAAAAATGGCAGGATTTCATGAGGGATTCAATCTTTATAACTTAGGATTTACAGGTGGAATTCTAGGGGCGGTAATAGCCTCTGTTTTGAAACTATATCAATTTGTGGTTGTACCTCAAAGAATAATTTCCACTGAACATGATTTAGAGTTAAAGGTGATTGCAAGTGTAGTGTTTATATCATTAATATTTATAGGTTTTTACATAAATAATAAAAGTTTTTCAGGATATAAAACTTTACTTAAAGATACAGGACTAAAAAGTGACTTTGTTGTTAAATATGGTTATGGGCTTACCTTTATAAATATGGGAATAATGGGATTTGTAGCTATGCTATATCCAATTCTTTTGGGACAGACTTTAAATGGACCACTATTGGCTGGAATACTGACAATAGTTGGATTCTCAGCCTATGGAAAAACAGTATTGAATATAACTCCAATTTTACTTGGAGTATTTTTAGGAAAATTTGGAAGCGTAACAGATGGATTTACAATAGCTCTATCGGGGTTGTTTGGGACATCTTTAGCCCCAGTTGCAGGAGTATATGGCCCAATCTGGGGAGTGATAGCAGGAATGCTCCATATAGCGGTGGTACAAAGTATTGGAGTTATTCATGGAGGATTAAATCTTTATAACAATGGTTTTTCAGCTGGTATCATAGCTGGATTTTTACTGCCAATAATAAATACAACTAGAGAAAGTGTAAATAAAAGAAGAGCTAAATATTTACAGAGGCAGAAGGCATTACATGATTTAATCAGAAAAACTGAGGATAATTTATATGATAATTATAAATAAAAAAATAAATTAAAAAAAGTTATTGACTTAGTTTAAAATTTATGATACTATAATTTTTGTCAGCGGGAAACACCGCCGACAAGAATTGTAGAAAAGGACATTAACAACCGAATAGAGAAAATAGTCAGAAGTTATGAAAATAACAAATGCC
>NZ_DBGBQB010000354.1:0-5075 GCF_048470075.1 Cetobacterium sp.
GCTCACCCTTATAAAATAGATAGACCCCTGAAGTAAAAGATTTTAAATTAAAAAATAATCTGCTCTCTTTTTTAGAAAAAATATCTTTTTCCAAATGAATCAATTTTTTTATGGAGAAATATGTTTTTTCACTTAAATCTATATTATCTACAGCTAAATTAACTTTTAATTTTATCTGATCCAATACCATTGGAAAATTTGTTATACTTTTAAAAAATTCACTAAATATAACCTTTTTATCTGTGACACCATAATCTCTTGATAGATTATCCATTTTTTTTAAAATTTCGCACATCTTTCTCATTTTTTCTAAAGATATCTCATTTCCATCTTTAACCTCTTTAAATAAGTTTATATCCTCTGTCACTTTCTCTAAAACTTTATATCCACTCTCTTTTTTTTCATAGATTCTCATTTCAATAAAAGTCGAATTGATCTCTATTACTGCGTAAGTCACCATATCATCTCCACTCTACCTTTTCATCTTAAATTTTAATTTTTTATCAAAAGTATTAACAAATTTCTTTTGTGAAATAAAGAGATCTATAATTTTTAAATCCTCTTCATCTTTCTCTTTTATATAGAATATAATCTCATCTTTTGTGACCTCTATATCAAAATTCTCCTCATCTAATAGCAGGTCATCACAGAATATATTTGTTATATTTAAAATCTTCGAAAACATCATCAACTCTTCTATCTCTTCATCTTTGAATATCTCTTTATATTTCTCTAATCCCTTATACTTCTTATTGCCTCTGGCAACTATAAGAGCTGAAGCAACAAGTTCTTTTTGCTCAATGCCCTTTATACCTAAATTTAATATCATATAGGCTGAATGTAGTGGATAGTTGACAAAATTTATGACTTTTCCTATATCATATAGATATGTCACTATTTTTTTTACTTTTTCACTGACCTCTTTAAATTCATACTCTTTATCCAATGTTGAACATATTTTCTTTAATATCTTATAGTGTTTATCTTTAATTCTTGTATCTATATCTAAAATCTCTACAATCTCTTTAAATCCCTCTTCAAAGGGATCCTCTACCACTTTTCCACACTCACTAAGTCTCTCATACAAAACCCCCTCTCTTATTCCATAACCACTTATTATTAACTCCTTTAGATTAAAATATGTTAAAACCTCTTCCACTGCGATAGCCGCTCCTATAAATACATCTGCTCTCGCTTTAGATAACCCTTGAACATCCTGTTTCTCTTTGTAATCCTTGTCTTTTAAGTAATCTACGACCTCTTTTACACCATCTACACACACCTTATAGTTGTGTAACAGTTCCAATGGGTAATTATTCATGTATAGATGTACTCCTCCAATATTTCTGACCGTTCCCCCCACTCCTATCAGTGGTAACCCTTTTAGTTCATCTCTCCATTGAACTATTTTAAATTGCTCTCTTATAAACTCTCTCAACACCTCCTCATCTTTTTTATTCAATCTATCCTTTAAGTTGACAATCTCTGATAAAGTAACAGCTCCAAAATTTAAACTAACTCTTTCCAAAGCTTTTCTATCTTTAAAATGGACTATTTCTAAACTCGATCCTCCCAAATCAATTACAACTCCCTCTTTTATATCTAAAGTATTTATAGCTCCTTCAAAAGAGAAGTAAGCCTCATCCTCCCCTTTAAATACAATCACATCTATTCCCGTTGTTCTTAATATCTCTTTTAAAAGTCCCTCACCATTTGTAGCAATTCTTAGGGCCGCAGTTCCAAAGGCAACAATTTCATCAACATTGTTTCTTAAACACACTTTTTTAAATAACTGTATTGTTTTCAATGCCAGTTTTATCTTCTCCTCTTTTAGCTCCTTTTTCTCATTTATTCCCTCTCCTAGTCTCACTGTTTCCTTTATATCCTCCACCGGTATAAAAGATTTATTGGGAGTAATCTCATATATAACCATTCTAATAGAGTTTGAACCAATATCCATAACGCAAATTCTTTTTTTTAAAGTCATTTTTGCCCCTCCAAAACTTTTATATTTTTAAGGATTTACTACCTTTTTAGCTTTCTTCCTTTTCAAAATAAATTTCCTCTTTTATTTTTAATTTATAAAAGGAAATATAGGCATTTATATGTACTCTAAGTATAACAATAAAAATAAAAGGAGGAGGCTATGACTAGTACAAATAACAATTCTACAGATCTTGTTAATATAAGAGACTTATTACCTGAAGATATCCCTATTTTACCTCTTGTAATAAGACCCATTTTCCCAAATATTTTAACTCCTATCGCTTTTTCAGGAGAGGATTTTTTACAAGCTATAAAAGATGCCGAAGAGCATTATAACGGTTTTATCGGTTTAGTTTTTGTCAAAGATATCGATGATAACGACTATTTCAATTCAACTTTATATGATGTTGGAACTGTTGTAAAAATAAATAAAGTTACATCTATCTCTCAGGACTCTGTACAGGCGATTGTATTTGGAGTTGAACGTTTTAAAAAGAAAAAAGTTGTTTTAGGTAACTCTAGAATATGTTGGAAAGTTAAATATAATAAGGAGATTGCTGATTCTTCAGTTGAACTTAAAGCCTATATGCTCGCAATCATGACCTCTTTAAAAGAGATTTTTGAAGTTAACCCTATTTTAAAGGAGGAGTTAAAGCTTCTTGTTTCTCAGGCTTCATATGACCATCCAAGCATATTTATCGATTTTGTTTCATCTATGTTAAAAGCTGAAGCTAAAGATTTACAAGAACTTTTAGAGGAGTTTAATATTGTTAATCGCTCTCAGAGACTATTAACTATGTTAAAAAAAGAGTTAGAGATATCTCAACTTCAAGCTAAAATTTCCAAACAAATTGAGGATAAAGTTAGTAAACAACAGAAAGAGTATTTTTTAAGGGAGCAGCTTAAACTAATAAAGCAGGAATTAGGTTTGGAAAAAGATGAGAAATCCGCAGTTATAGACAAAATCGTGGATAAAATAAACCATATCCATCTCTCTCCAGAAGCTGAAAAAGTTGTAAATGAGCAGTTGGAAAAACTCTCTCTTTTAGATCAGGGTTCTCCTGAATACCACGTTGCTAGAACATATATCGAATCTATCGTTGAACTTCCATGGGGAGTTTTTTCAAAAGATCGACTGGATATAAAAAAAGCTAAAACAATTTTAGATAGAGATCACTATGGCCTTGAGGATATTAAAAATAGTATCTTAGAGTTTGTAAGTACAGTTATAAAAACAGGAAATGTAAATGGTTCTATTCTATGCTTAGTTGGTCCTCCAGGAGTTGGAAAAACATCTATTGGAAAATCAATTGCAGAATCTTTAAATAGAAAGTTTTATCGTTTCTCTGTTGGTGGAATGGTGGATGAGGCTGAAATAAAAGGTCATAGAAGAACCTATATTGGAGCTATGCCTGGAAAAATCATTCAGGCTTTAAAACTTGTTCAAACATCTAATCCTGTAATAATGATTGATGAGATTGATAAGATAGGAAATAGCTTTAGAGGAGATCCAGCTTCTGCACTATTAGAAGTTTTAGACCCTGAACAGAACAAAGATTTTTTAGATCACTATTTAGACATAAGATATGATCTATCTAAAATTCTTTTTGTCACAACTGCAAACCAATTAGATACAATTCCTAGACCTTTACTGGATAGAATGGAAGTTATCCACCTATCAGGTTATATTCTTGAAGAGAAGTTACAAATAGCTCAAAAATACTTGATTCCTCAGCAACTTAAAGCTCATGCCTTAGACAGTAAAGAGATTACTATAAGTAAAAATGCATTGAAATTTATAATAGATAAATATGCTAGAGAGGCTGGAGTTAGAACTTTAGATAAATGTATTCGAAAGATTATGAGAAAAGTAAACTTAAAAATTGCAGAGGGGAATAAGGAAAAAGTTAGAATCAATGAAAATAATGTTGAATCATATTTGGGAGTTCCTATCTTCACAACAGAGGAACTTTATCAAAAAGAGATTCCTGGAGTTACTTTAGGTTTAGCATGGACCTCTCTTGGAGGAGCAACACTATATATTGAAGCCACAAGTATCAGTAATAAAGATAGTGGATTAAAACTTACAGGACAACTTGGAGATGTTATGAAGGAGTCTGCAGAGATTGCTTATTCATACATTCGTTCTCTCCTTGCTAAAAGCACAACTCTTCCTATTGAAGTTAAAGAGTTTTTTGATAAAAATAGAGTCCATCTACATGTCCCAGAGGGTGCAACACCAAAAGATGGCCCTTCAGCTGGTATTACAATGGCTTTAGCTCTCTACTCTTTAGCCACTGATACCCCTATTAGAAAGGGCATAGCTATGACAGGAGAACTTACTTTAACTGGTAAAGTCCTTCCTATTGGAGGAGTTAGAGAAAAAACAATCGCAGCTAGAAGAGTTGGTATTTTTGAATTAATACTTCCAAAGGATAATAAAAAAGATTTTGATAGACTTCCAGACTTTTTAAAGTCCGGTATTGTAGTTAACTATGTTGATTATTTTACAGATGTTCTTAAATACGCTATAAAATAGAGAAAGGAGTGTTTAAAACACTCCTTTTATTTTAGTTCTACACTTTTTATAGTCCCTCCATCTAAACTTTTCACATAGAAGCAGTTATTTTCAAAAATACCATAGCTATTTAGGTTTCCACCTTTTGGAAGAGATATAGATCCTGGATTTAAAATAAAAATCCCCTCTTTTTTATAGGCCACAGGTAGATGGGTATGACCATATATAAAGATATCCCCTTCACATAGATTTGGAAGTTTATCCTCACTATAAATATGACCATGTGTTGCAAATATTCTTTTGTTGTTTAAAAAAATTGTTGAATAATCCCCCATGATTGGGTAATCCAACAACATCTGATCAACCTCACTATCGCAGTTACCTCTCACTGCAATTATTTTATCCTTATATCTATTCAGAGTCTCTGCCACCTCTTTTGGATTATATTCTAAAGGGAGAGGATTTCTAGGCCCATGATACAACTCATCTCCCAGTATCAATATATAGTCAGCTTTCTCTTTTTCATAGGCTTCTAAAGATTTTTTCAAGAAATAATTTGATCCATGAATAT
>NZ_DBGBQB010000355.1:0-1508 GCF_048470075.1 Cetobacterium sp.
TTATATTCCAATCCCTTAATCTCCTGGATTGTAAAAACTCTATGCTTATTTTGTAATTGATCAAGAAGTTCTGATTTTATATTGTTATCAGGGACTACAATTGCTGAATTAGCATCATTTTGAGCATTTTCCAAAAGAGAAAAATTAATAGAAGTCAAATTTACCTCTCCATCTTTTTGAATGGCAACCTCTTTATAGTCTTCACTTCCCAAATTACCTATATAGGAGTTTCTAAGCTCTCCAAAATAGTTAGCTAAATCCACTATTTTTTTACAGCTTCTATAATTTTTAGATAATATTTTAATATTAACTTTTTTGTTATACTTTGAGTAGAAAAGATTTTTAATTCTTTCAAAGTTAAAAAAAGTGGCATTTATCATTTGATGAATATCTCCTGCGAGGAATATATTATCTTTATTTTTAGCAAGAGATGTCAGAGCAAAAATTTGAATCTCTGTTAAATCCTGTATCTCATCAACTATTATAAAATCAAATTGAATATCTTTTTTTAAAAGTTCAATGGACAGATCATTTAAGTCATAGAGCTTGTTCTGTTTGAGCCAATGATTATACTTTTGACATACCTCATAAAAAAAGATACGCTGTTCTCTATTTAAAGTTGAGTATTTAGAGCTTAGATTTAAATAGTCATCTAAAGAGATCATAGGTTTAGAAAGATCCCTATTCCAATTGTCCGCTCCACCTTTTATCATAAGACCTTTAATTATTCCATTTATTTCAGAAAAAATCTCCTCAATAGAAAGATCAAATTTTTTTCTATTGGGATAGGAAAAAATAAAAAAATCTTTAAATTTAGAAAATTCCACAATCTGGTTAGATGAAATTTTTAAAAGTTTACATAGAAACTCTTTTAAAGTAAAAAAATCAGCAATTTTTGTATCTCCTTTTCTAAACTCCATATACTGTTCAAAAGAGTTATCTTTTAAATATCTATTCGCTGTTAAATACAGAACTTTGGTTATGCTGTAAAAGTCATGGTTTTCCTCTAAATTTAACAGTTTTCTTAAAGTTATTGTACTTTTTCCACTTCCAGCACTTCCAGCGACAAAATGCGGTGGGAAGTCCACGAGACACGAATACTGTTCATCATTTAAATAGTAGTATTTATATCTCTTGTTCTCAAAGTTTTCAATAAAGTGTGAGTCATCAACAATCTCATAGGTGATTAGATTGTTATAATTAAAGAAGTTTTCATCAATCGATTGAATATTGTCCTCTTGATCAAATACGATAAACTCTTTTAAATTACTTTCATTAATCTCTTTTCTCTTAGCCTTTTTTATAGCCATATCGTGGGAAGAATATATTAAAAAAATAATACTTCCCTGGCTATCATCTCGAGAGAAAGAGTTAAAAAGAAAGAAGATTCTATCTCCATCATTGACTCTAAACTCATAAAGAGAGTTACTACCAGCAATTTTTTTTATCCAATAACCTTTAGGTAGATTATAGGTTAGAATTTTATAGTTTTTAATGGTGTTATAGAA
>NZ_DBGBQB010000356.1:0-7021 GCF_048470075.1 Cetobacterium sp.
AATTTTTAAAAAATAATTCTTGACTTTTTTAATAAAAAAAACTAATATTAATTATAGCATATGCCAATAACTTAAAAAGAGGTGTTTTTATGAAAATTGCAGTTGTCGCTGAAAATAACAAAATTAGTCAACATTTTGGAAGAGCAGAGGGTTTTTTTATCTATGATGGTACTAACAAAGAGTATCATAAAAGCAATGGTCATGGAGCTATTCCTGCACAATTAAAAGAGTTAGGTGTTGAGTTTGTAGCTTGTGGTGGAATTGGAGAAGGAGCTTTAAATAACTTAAAATCTCTTGATATTAAAGTTTTTTCTGGACTGGAAGGATTTTGTGATGATATAGCTGATGGATTCTTTAAACATATCCTGGTTAATGGAGAAGCTATATGTAGTAGTCATGAGCACCATCATGACCATCACCATGGACACGGTCACTCTTGTAACTGTAAGTGTGGAAAATAACTATGGCAAGACCTACAAAAGTTAGAAGTGTTGAATTTATTCCAACTGAAACTAGATTTGTTCCAGAGGGAAGTAAAAATTGTAACATTCATTTTAATAACATAAAAATAGAGGAGTTAGAAGCTATAAGACTTAAAGATTTGGAAAATCTATCACAAGAAGAGTGTGCTGAAAGAATGGAAGTTTCTAGACAAACTTTTCAGAATATTTTAAACTCCGCAAGAGTAAAGATAACTGAAGCACTGATTATGGGATATGGTATTCAATTAAAGGGTGGAGATTTTAAAACTCCTCACTGTCAATTTATTTGTAACTCCTGTGGGCAAACTTTTATTCCCACATTGAAAAAAGATTTAGATTTTTGCCCCAATTGTAACTCAGAGGATATTCTTTGTACAAAAAAGAAAGTGAAATGTAAAAAAGTTTGCAAACTGGATATAAAATAAAAGTGCTTTAAGCGGTTTTAGTTCTATAAAATATAGAACTAAAACCACTAATTTTTTAGTTAAAAAGCTGGAACCACTCCACCTTTATATGTATTTTCTATAAAAACTTTTACCTTTTCGCTCTGTAAAGCCTTTACTAACTTCTGAATATCCTCTTTATTTTCCTCTCCCTCTCTCACTGCTATTAGGTTGGCATAAGGAGATTCTTTCCCCTCTATTATTAAAGCTTCTGTTAAAGGGTTAAGCCCAGCTTCAATGGCATAGTTTCCATTTACTACAGCTAAGTCCACATCTTGTAGGGCTCTTGGAATTTGAGCTGCGTCCAATGACTTAAATTTTAGATTATTTTTATTCTCTACAACATCAAACTCTGTAGCTAATAAATCCTGAGGATTCTTTAGTTTTATAATTCCATTATTATGTAGAAGAATCAGAGCTCTTCCACCGTTTGTTGGATCATTTGGTATTGCAACCACAGCACCTTTTTTTAGTTTTTCTATGCTATCTATTCTCTTTGAATAAACACCTAATGGCTCTACATGAATATTTCCTGCAGATACTAATTTTAGATTTTTCTCCTTTGCAAAAGTTTCTAAATATGGTTTATGTTGGAAGAAATTTGCATCTAACTCCTTTGAATCTAACAGTAGATTTGGAGTCACATAATCTGTTAATTCCACTATCTCTAAATCCACGTTTTCACTCTTTAAATCATCTTTTACAAGCTGTAGAAGCTGTGCATGAGGAACTGGAGATGCTCCCACTTTTAACTTTGCTCCAAAACTTATAACTGACCCCAATAACCCCAAAACTAAAACTATCTTTTTCATAATTACCTCCCATTTTTTTTCAATCTATTTGATATTAAGTTACCTATTAATTGAACTCCCTGCACTAAAACTATAATAACTAAAACCGAGTAAATCATAATATCTAATTTAAATCTATTATAACCAAATCTTATGGCCAAATCTCCCAATCCGCCACCTCCAATAGCACCAGCCATTGCAGATAAACCGATTAAATTAATAATTAAAAGTGTAGTTCCTTGAATTAAAGATGGCAATGCCTCTGGAATTATAACTTTAGTTATAATTGTAAAATTATTTGCTCCTAAACTTTCACTGGCTTCTATAACCCCTTTATCCACTTCTAAAACACAGTTTTCAACCACCCTTGCCACAAAGGGTGCCGCTGATATTGAAAGTGGTACTATTGCTGCTGTACTACCTATAGTTGTACCTATTATCAGTCTTGATAGAGGCAGCAGTAAAATCATCAAAATAATATATGGAAAGGATCTTGTAATGTTTATTATGCCATTTAAAACTCTATTTATTCCCTTGTTCTCAAATATATGTCCCTCTGATGTTATAGCGGCTAAAATACCACATGGAAAACCTATTATCAATGAAACTATAGCTGATAAAAACACCATATATATCGTTTCCATTGTCGCCTGTATCAACATATTAAATACCATTGTAAATTACCTCCACTCCCACATCTAAACTTGGAAACCAAGCTATCGCTTCATCTTGTTTTTCTATATCTCCAATCAGCTCAACAATTAGATGTCCTACCTGCATTGCGGATAAAAGGTCTATAGATCCACCTAAAACATTTATATCTAAACCAAATTTTTTTACCGCTTTTGATAAAATTGGATCCCCTGCCACAGAACCTAAAAACATCAATTTAATAACTTTATTTCCAGCTTTTTTTATGTATTCTATCTCCTCTTTTTCTTGAGGTGGAACATATGATATTAGCTCTTTTGTTATATCTGTTTTGGGATTTAAAAATATCTCATAAGTTTTTCCACTCTCTATGATCTCCCCTTTTGACATCACTGCAACCCTATCACAAATCTCCCTTATCACTTCCATTTGATGGGTTATTAAAACAACAGTTAAATCCATCTTTTTTTGAATATCTTTTATCAATTTTAAAATAGATTTTGTTGTCTTAGGATCTAAGGCCGACGTGGCTTCATCTGACAGAAGTATCTTAGGATTATTGGCTAAAGCTCTCGCTATTGCCACCCTTTGTTTCTGTCCTCCTGAAAGCTGAGCTGGATAAAAATCTCCCTTATCTTCAAGCTCCACCAATCCTAAAAGTTCTCTAACTCTTTTCTCTATATCACTTTTTTTCCATCCATCAATCTCCAGAGGAAAAGCTATATTCTCCTTTACAGTTCTTGATTTTAAGAGATTGAAGTGCTGAAATATCATACCTATTTTCTTTCTTTTATTTAAGAGCTCTCTTTTAGGAAGTTCTGAGATATCTACTCCCTCTATCTCGATCTTTCCAGATGTCACTGGTTCCAACCCGTTAAACAATCTAATCAGCGATGACTTTCCAGCTCCACTTAAACCGATTATTCCAAATATCTCCCCTTTTTTAATATCTAAAGATATATCTTTTACAGCATGAAAAGTATTACTATAAACTTTATTGACCCTCTCTAAAGTAATCATAATTTTAAATCCTCCCGTATAAAAAAAACTCCCATCTTAATTTTTAATTAAGATGGGAGTAAGTAATTGACATTTCTATCTCTCCCATCTATCTGGAGTTAGCACCACACCATAATGGTAGGTTGCTGAAACGTCAAAGGGCCAGTCCCTCGGTCTCTCTTGATGGTTTGATGTATAATATCTTATTTGAAAAAAAAATGTCAATATTTTTTTAAAATAAAATTTTATTTTTGTACGTAGTCATATCAACTCTCTTTTTATTCTGTCATTTATACATGATAAAAATTCATAATGAGGAACTTTTAAATGCTTTATACTCTCCTCTAAATCATGAAAAATCTCTACAATATCCCCCTCTTTCACAGAGTCATCAACTAAAATAAATGAGCTATCCATACTGATATGAACTATTTTAAACTTTTTATTATTGATTATAGACATAATACCTTCACTTCTTTTTGAAAATCCATCTCCATATCCTAAACGAATTTTAGCAACTTTTTTATACTTTCCTATGTCTATATTCTCTTTTTTTTCATATCCAATATATTTTAAATCCTTTAAATCTTTTGTTCCTAAAATTTTTCCAACTAGATTAAACGCTCTTTTTATGCATGGGTCATAATATCCTATCTCCTGAAGCCCAAAAAGAACTGTTCCACACCTTATATGAGTACAATTTTTACCTCCAATGGATATAACTCCAGCACTATTTTGCATATGTATAATTTGAAATCTCTCTTTTCCTATCTCCTCTAATATCTGAGAAAATCTCTCTTCAATCGCTATCATATCATCATAATCTGCAGCAAATACATGGGTACATAGTCCCTTAAATCTCAAATTTTTTTCTAATATCAATTTTTTTAATTTGGAAAAATCCTCCTCTACAACACCATTTCTTCCAAATCCAAAATCCAATTTTAAATGTAGTTGGTCAGTGGAAACATTTTTTTCTAAAAGATTCAAAAGATCTTTAAAACTATTTACAACCATCTGTACATTTTCATTGTTTTTTATAAAATTCAATTCATCAATGGTTTCTAAAATAATTATGTTTATATTCTCTATTTTTAACTTTAAAATTTTTTCAGCTTCACACTCTCTTGCAACAGCAAAATATTCACAGCCATTGGCTGATAAAAATTTTACTATATTCTCTATCCCATGACCATAAGCGTTTGCTTTTACAACAGCTATTATCTCTTTATTTCGAAGTTCTTTTAAATAGTGATAGTTATGTAGAATATTTTCTTTAGAAACACTTATTTTAAAATCTTTTAATCCCATAACACCTCTCCCTATTATTTTTATAATAGTATACCCTAAAAATAAAAAAAGGTGAAACTTTGTTTCACCTTTTTTAACATACTATTTTTATCCTAATATCTCTTCATTATATTTGTCTATCTCTGCTAATACCTCTTCAGTTGTGCTCATTGACATTACTCTTTCAACTAGAGCCTCTGCCGATGCCTTATCCATAGCCATTATATTTTTCTTAACTTTTGCAACTGAGATAGCTGACATTGAGAATGCATCTAGTCCCATTCCAAATAGTAAAGCTGTTGCTCTTGCCTCTCCAGCAAACTCTCCACACATTGATATTGAGATTCCACCCTCATGAGCTCCATCTATTGCCGCTTTAATAGCTGCTAATACACCTGGATTATATGTGTCATATAGGTGAGAGATTCTTTCATTTCCTCTATCTACTGCCAATGTATACTGTGTTAAATCGTTTGTTCCTATTGAGAAGAAATCTACCTCTTCAGCAAACCATTTAGCTCTAAATGCTGTAGCTGGAGTTTCAATCATGATTCCTAATTGGATATCCTCATCAAACTTTACTCCCTCTTCTCTTAACTCAGCTTTACACTCCTCCAATAGAGCTTTTGATTTTCTGCACTCCTCTATTGAGATTACCATAGGTAACATGATTTTTATATATCCAAATGCAGATGCTCTTAAAAGGGCTCTAAACTGTGTTTTTAAGATTTCAGGTCTATCTAGACATATTCTTAAAGCTCTCCATCCTAAGAATGGATTTTCCTCATGTGGTAACTCCATATAAGGTAATGATTTATCTCCACCAATATCCATTGTTCTAATTGTAACAGGATATGGTTTTCCATTTTCATCTTTCATTGACTCTGCAACTATCTTATATGCTTCAAATTGCTCATCCTCTGTTGGGAATCTATCATTTGCCATGAATAAGAACTCAGTTCTATAAAGTCCTATTCCATTAGCTCCATTTCTTAAAACTCCTGCAACATCTTTTGGTGATCCTATATTTGCCCAAGCTCCTACAGTTACTCCATCCTTTGATGTAGCTGTCTTATCTTTTAATTGCTTCAATAACTCTTTTTCCTCTAAATATTTCTCTCTTTTTTTAGAGTATTTTTCAACATCCTCTTCCGTTGGATTTATTATAACATCTCCAGATAGAGCGTCCACTACTATTGGAGCATCATTAACCACTAACTCAGTTATGTTTCCTGTTCCAACTACAGCTGGAATCTCTAATGATCTAGCCATAATAGATGAGTGAGCTGTTTTTCCACCAATATCTGTGATAAAAGCCACAACATTCTTTAAATCCAACTGAGCTGTATCAGATGGAGTTAAATCTCTTGCAACTACAACTGAGTTTGCTGGAAGTGATGAAAGGTCTACAATATCTATTCCAACGATATTGTATAACCATCTTTTAGCAATATCTCTTAAATCTGCTGCTCTCTCTCTTAAATACTCATCCTCTAAATTTGCTAACATATCACAATATCCGCTGATACCTTGCTCTAAAGCATTCTCTGCTGTTATCTTCTCATCTTCAATTAGTTCTATAACTTCATCAAATAAATCCTCATCCTCTAATAATGTTATATGTCCATCAAATATTGCAGCTTTATCTTCTCCTAGTTGTCTAGCTGTTTTTTCTCTAATTTTTAATAGTTGTTCCTTTGTCTTATCTCTACCTTCGATTAACTTTTCTTTTTGAATCTCAACATTTGAGCATTCTCCCTTATCTATAAAAAGCTCTTCTTCCTTATATAAAAATACCTTTCCTACTGCTACCCCTGGAGATGCGTCTATACCTTTTACAAATTTTCTCATATTTTATCTCTCCCAAAATTTAATTTTTTGACAAAAAAAAGGACAGAGTCACCCCCATCCTTCTCACACTTTAAACTATCGTCCTATTTTATTAGTCCTTTAGATTTTCAAGTAGGTGAGCTAACTTCTCAACCGCTTCGTTTTCATCTTCTCCTGCAGCATGAACTGTTATTTTTGCACCTTTTTTAATTCCTAAAGAAAGTAATTTTAGTAAAGATGTTCCCTTTACTTTTTTCCCTTCTTCGTTTTCTAATTCAATTTGAGATGTAAATGTTTTTGCTAAACTTACAAATTCATTACCAGGTCTTGTATGTAGCCCTGTTTCATTCTTAATTTCAACTGTTTTACTTACCATAATCCTACTCACCTTTCTACATTTATTGTTTATTATTATTATAAAAACATAAAATTTAAATCTATTATTCTAATATAGAATACTTAATTTTCAAAATTTTGTCAATTTTTATTTTGAATTGTTTTTTTGCCAAAAAATGTTCATTTTTAAGTCTTTAAT
>NZ_DBGBQB010000357.1:0-11623 GCF_048470075.1 Cetobacterium sp.
CATTTATAACTCCCCATCTGTTATTTTTTTTTACCATATAGTTTTTATTTTTTAATAAGTTAATATCTTCATACTCATAATCTATAACTATTTTTCCATTTTTATCAATAACTCCCCATCTATTGCTCTTTTCCACTAAAAATCTATCACTTATATCCAAAACCTTTATATTATCAAATTTTGGAGAGATTACTATCTCTCCACTATCTGATATTATTCCATATTTATTTAGATATAAAAATTTGGCAACCTTGCCTTTAAACTCTCCAATTTTATAGTTTGAGTCATGGCTAAATTTAAGCATATCAACTCCCACAGCTTCCACTGTAATAATCAATAAAATAATCAGTATGGAAATTTTTTTCATCATCTACTCCTCATCTATTCCTTTACAAAAATGGTTATCTCTAAGACTCCTTTTTGCTCTCCCAATTGAGCCTCTGTTGAAACATCAATTTTTGCATCAATATTCAGTAAGTATTCATTGGATACATTTGTCTCGTTTAAAGAGGAATCAATAATATTAGCTGTCAATGGCACCTTAGAATCATACAGAGGTTTAGTAGGTTTTAAGTCTACCACATTCCCTTCCAGTTTATATCCGATATTGTTTATATTTAATCCTTTTGATGCCTCTATTCGAATATCTCCACTTCCTCTACGATTCTTAGTACCAGCAGGAACATTTCCAAAATCAATAGCAGTTTTTTCTCTTATAATAAACCAAGATTCTGGTAGGATAATTTTTAGTTTATGCTCCACTATATTTTTCTTATTTCGTTCAATTATTAATTCTAGACTATCTTCAACTTTTCCCCCTAGAACTCTTTCTTTCATAACTAGACCCAATGAACCATCTTTAAAAAATATGTCAATTTTATTGTTCTTAGATAGCTCTATTGTCCTATTTTCTAGGTTACCCTGTTTACCAATCTGTCCAATGTTTTCTAAACTTCCATTACCTTTTTTTATGTATACTCTATCTCCATTTTCTACCTTTAAAACTCCGTGCCCTTGGGTATCCTCTAAAAATACTCCTCTTGGTATGGGTTCTTTCAACTGTAATCCCTCTAAATTGTTATACGTTATTGTTTTAAAGTTTATCTTTTCTCCAGTTTGATAATCTGCCGTTATTTTTAAACTGCTTTCCCCTTTTAACAATAAATCCCCTTTTAATCTAATCTCTTTAATGATCTCTTTAAAATATTTGGTTCTTCCTATTTTTAATATATAGTTATTTTCCACAGAAAATAATGTATCAATTCCAGCTGATGACGATATTTTATAGTTTTTATTTCTCGGTAAATCCTCTGGAATTTCTAAAATAACTTTTGCATATTTTTTAGCCCCTATTATTTTGTTATCCATAACCTCATTTTCTGAGGAATCTAGTAAAAGTATTCTTCCTTTTTGAGGATATTCTATCCCCGTCTCCTCCTCAACTATTGAAACACTTTTATTTCCCACTATTCTAAGCCCCTCATAATCTCTTAAATCTCCATTCTCATGTTTTGTTATATCTGTATTGTAGCTATTTGTAGCTACGCTTCCCAATACGATTCTATTGACTCCCATTTGGATATTCTTTTCTATTTTATCCCCAATATCAATAGATAGGGAATCATAGTTTCTATTGTAATAAACATACGGATTAAACTTAGGAAGTTTAAAACTAAAGTTATAATACTGACTTACATTTTCTGTTGCTCCAGAAAAATGTTTAATTACAACTCTTCCTGAAGCTCTCTCAAAATTCCAGTTAGAAAGTGCTATATAAGTTTTAGAATCATTTTTTCCATAGGATATAGATATTTTATTTCCATCTCCTATATCTATATTCTCCCAATAGCTTCCACTTCCACTGCTTCCTATGATTGAGCTAATCACTTTTCCTGAAGCGTCAATTATCTCTATATTATGTTTCCCTAAAGCATATTTATAGTGGTCCACAAATCCATTAAAAGATATTGTCTGATTATAATTATATCCATCTGTAGGTATTCTATTGTATTCTATATTGTTTCCCAATAGATAAAAATAGTTTTCTTTCAATAGTGGTGTGTTCTCTTTAAATATAATCTCTCCACCTGAAGGAGTAACCTCCCTTGTTTTTATTGTTACACTATCTATTAGTTCCTCTTTGAACTCTCTATAGACACTGTTTCCAAAAGGGCTTTTATCTGCAATAAAAATAATATCCGATATATTTTCATCATTTCTAACTTTTAACTTATATGTTACATCTCCACCATTTAAAATGAATTTTTTATACTCCTCTTCTGAAAGATTTAAATAGATATTCTCTCCATTTCCCCCACCGATGCTTCCCGATATATCCATCTCCATTTCACTTATTTTACTGTTCTTTTTAAAACTCAGTGTTGCCTCTATCACCCTGTTACTCACACTGCTTTCCGCTTCTAGATACACATTTTTAGATAATTTTATCCTTGGGTTTTTAGAGCTATTTTGTCTTAAAATATCCGTTTTCATCTGGTAAAAATATACACTTCCTAAATCTATGCTTTTTTTACCTATGTTTTCTATAAATTTTGAACTCACATCCTCAACTTTATAGATATTCTCATTTATTGATGAGTTATAGTTATTCAAGAGTATACGAGGATTAAATTTTGGAATTTTTATTCTATTTTCCTTTGAAACCTCTGTCCAGCTTTGATGATCTATTCCCTTTATATTTGAGTTTCTATCCTCCGCTCTTAACTCCATTTTCTCTATCGTTAGATAATAATGTCTATAACCACTGTCATCATACATATGTTTCATTCCATACTCCACTCCATCAAACCTAAAGTTTAAAGAGTTATCTAATCGCTCCACATATTTTATTCTATTCCCATTGGCATATATTGTAAAACCATCTCTAGATTGAACAAATTTAAAAGCTATTGTACCTCCTTCAAATTCAATTACAGGAAATCCATTTACATTGTTTTTATCAAGAGGCACTCTCAATATTGGTAATCCTTTCAAAGTCCCTTTCAGTATCTCTGTTGATTCTCTCCAATCTCCATATAATCCAAATCTACTTCTCACTGGAACTCTTCTTTTTCCGCTTCCATAGATTAGTTCTATTCCATCAGATGTAAAAAATTGTGCCGTTCTACTTATGTTCTTGTACCACTCATCTTTTATATACATCTCTGTTGAATATATCTTGGCGTTAATCCTTTTATTTGAGGAGACACCGAATCCATATGCACTATATCTCATTGGATATGTAGAGTTATATATCTCTGTATTTCCTGTTTCTCCATATCTTTTTTCTATTTCATGTGGATTTATAGCTTCTATATTCAACGAATCTGAGATAAAGTTTTTTATATCATTGTCCAGGGTAATTTTATTATATCTATTTAGATATTCACTATAGAATCTTGTTTGAGTTAAAAAACTTCTAAATTGAAAATACTCTTTAAAATCCTTATTATTTATAAAAATTTCAAAATTAATTTTTTGAACTATCTCATTTGATGAATTTTTTTGAACTAGTGTAAACTTTATATATCCATCTCCTGCCCCTGATTTCTCAAGAGATAATTCAACTCCAGAGTAATCACTCCAAACCCTGCTCTTTACTCGATAACCTGGCATTGAAAACTCAACATATTTATTTCTAGTTTTATAAAAACTCCCCTGATTATTTATAACTCCCGATATTCCAGAGGCATTCTCTATCTCTAAGGTGTCACTATCTTCAAAATCAAAGGACAGTGGTCTACCACTTATGTCAAATACGGTGTGTAAATTTGGGTGTTCCAAAGCTCCTTCAGGATGACTATAGTCACTATTAGATCTTATCATTATATTCCCTGACCCATTTTTAGATGGATTTATAATTAAGTTAGTCAATCTATCCAAATCCTCACCAAAAAGCCAAAGTTTTATATTTACACTGTTATTTTTAGGAGTGTCATAATTTACATAGTTGCTTTTATAGATTTTTTTCAATTTATAATCTGTTCCTGTTATACCAATAAACATATCTTTTGGCATTTGAGTATAATCTATCTCCAATTTTTTATAGTTATTTCTAGCTTTTAAGTTAAAAATTTCAAATCTAAAATTTGAAGAAGTTTTCATATTTTTTATTCTATTTAGAGCCCTTCTTCCTGAATTCGTAGCTGAGTTAGGAATATCTTCCAACTTATCAACAATAAATACTCTATCCCCTTCCCCTAACTCTTCCAATATAGCAAACATCTTTTTTCTTTCAAAATCAACTTTTACATCTATATTTTTACTCTTTACTTTTGTAATTGTTAAGTTAAGTTCTGCATCTTTTTCCCTTTTTTTTATGGTCTTAATCTCTGTGACCTCTTTTTTAGGATTCTCTTTAATAATTGTATGAGGAATCTCTCTAGTGGAAAAAATATTTTGAAATATCAATAGAAATAAGGAGATTAGCAATATTTGGTACAAGTTATTTTTTGTTTTTTTCATAATATTTTACCTCTCTATCATTATCTCAATCTTATTTTTTGACCTGGATAAATATCTGTTATATTTTCTAGATTATTTATCTTTTTTAACTCTTTCCAATTTAGTTCATACTCCACAGCTATAGATATTAAATTTTCTCCCTTTTTTACCGTGTAATACTCTGGAATATCCTTTAAGTTCAAATGTCTCTTTCTCACCAAATATATTTTTTGCCTTGGATAGATTAAATTTGGATTCTCTAGTTCATTTATTTTTACTAAATTTTTGGTTTTCTTATCGTGAATCTTTGCTATTTTAGATAAGTAATCTCCCTGCACTACCCTATGATATGGGTATTCATTCTCTGTACTTTCATTTTTTAAATCATCTGTAAGTTTTGAAATATTTACAACAACCAAATTTTCATCTATCTCTATTAAATCAAATTTTAAATCCTGTCCTCTTATCATTAAGACCCAACCTAGAAAAATCAAAAATATTTTTTTTAACATTCTCTTCCCCTTTAAGATGATAACTTGCTATATTGAGAGATTATAATGGGAACATATCCCACATAATCCCCCTCAATAACATCCGCTTCCTCTCCATTATCAATATCTCTTTTATCTAAAATTGCAAACACTTTAATCTGCTCTATTTTTTTAGTGATTATAAAATCATTATTTTGTGTCTCTAACCTATACTCATCTATCTTTACCCATTTTTTTCTATTTGTCATCAATCCCTTTTTAGGAAAATTAAACTTCAATTTTTTATCTTTATCCATCTCTAAATTATCTGTTGATATCTCTAAAATTCCCACTCCAATCACTTTATTTGAACCTAACTCCCTTGTGGAAACCTCTTTAAACCTTATGGGCTCAAATATTTTTATATTGATCTCTGAAAATCCAATACTTTTTATCAACATAAATAGCAATATAATCAATCTTTTCATAGCTTTACTCCCTCACCTCAATAGTCATATAGATTTTCCTTTTAAAAGTCCCCTCTTTAGAGATTTTTTCCCCATCTATATAGAGAATATTATCTTTTAATATTCTTGTATTTATAAAAGGAGATGAGTAGATATAGGTATCTATCTGTCCATCTGAGTCTATATCAATCTCTTTTTCGCTATAGTGTAATCTATAGTAATCCTGCTTTTCAGGGACCTTATTTAGCTCTATTTCAAATGGAATTTTCAATTTTTGGTCATCTATCACAAGAGCTTCTATATCAATATCTGACATTATCTCTAAAGGAACAAAAACCTTTACCCTACTCTCTAGATAAACTGTCGTATTTTTTTCTAAAACTCTTCTTCCTATAACATTTCCCTGATTATCAACTTCATCTATATCCTCAGTGGGTAGCTCTGGCACTTTTATGTCATCTCCTAAGTTTGGAATTTTATCGATATTTATGACTTCACCATATAGGACACTACAAAATAAAATTTGAAATATAAAAATATATCTGATTGTTTTTCTTATCACTTTAATACTCCTCTTCATTTAGATAGATTGAATTATTATACACATTAAAGGCAAAAAGATTATTTTTTACTGGGTCCAAATAACTTAGTTGAATAATTTTATCCAATTTACCAATATTATAGGTTGCTCCTAAATATGCAACTTCCAGATAATATTTTTTTGGTAATAGTCCACTTATTTCAAACACCCCTGTTTCATCTGGAATACTCATATCTAAAACCTTTCCATCTAAATCTTTTACTTTTATCAACAGTTCACTATACATTACCATCTTCTCTTTTTGAGTTTTATTCAATGAGGAATCTATATTTATAATTCCAGTTAAAGTCAACAGGGGTTTTACTGGAATATATGCCACTAAAGTTGAACTTGTTCGCCCTTTTATTTTAATCCTATTATTCCCTAAGACAAATGATGGCTTTCTTATCACTGGATTCAAATTATATGTCACATGGTTTGGAATTCCATAAAAAACTCCCTCACCTTTTTTATTGGTTGTAACCTCTTTATTTCCAATTTTTACTTTTACATTATCGATTCTCGGTTCTCCATCATCCAAGATATTATTGTTATTCAAATCTATAAAAGTTATAACTTTAACTCTACTGCTATCTATATTTTCTATCTTTTCCTTTGGATTTTTTAAATCAGTTATTCTATCAATTCCTATTTTGTACTCTTGATTTCCTTTTTTATCTACAAAACTATCAAAGTTAAACCAGTTATCATATTTTAAATTAAATTTAAAAGTTACCATATCCTTATCTTTTTCTGAATATCTTGCTTCCACAGTATAATCTAACATTCTATTGCTACTGCTAAAAAGGGTTAATGCTGTCTCAAAATCCTTTCCATTATTCTCCCATCTATTCTCCCATCTAGTAGTAAATGATCTAAATCCGCTATAATACATATTCAGGGTATATTTATCCTCCTCTTTTAAGGACTTTTCATATTCAGCTGAAATAAGAATATTTTTAAAACTTTTAGAGTAAGTTGTAGTAAACTTTGAATCATTCTCTGCTGATTCCTTGTAATACTCTTTTTTTTCATACTCATATTCAATCTCCATTCCACTAAAAGGTCTATATTCAATGCTATAGCTATTTTTTCTTTTATTTGAATAGTATCTATCTCTATTTTCGTTCTCTGCCTTTAACCTAATCTTATTTATATCTATTTGACCCTTAAATGTGTGGATGTTTTTGTCTTTAGTATCTCTTTTGCTCTGCTTATCATAGATACTATTGAAAACTCTTCCATCTTCAGCCACTAAAACATATGGGTAGTTAAATAAAAAATCATTATAGATTAACTCAAACTTTCCACTTTCTAAGTATCGATACCTGTCATTTATTTTTTCAATCTCTCTTTTGTACCCTAACCCAGTTGTTATATTATTTGTTAATCCATAGTATACTCTTGAGTCTGTTGTTACTTTTCCTGATTCGTCATGCTCCCTTATATCTATGTTATACTCTATTTGACCCTTATTTTGCTGATTGTAATCACTTGTTGTATTTATCTTTCTAAACTCTATTTTCCCAGAAGGTTCATATATTTTTAATAGATACTCTCTATCACTTCTTATCTCTGAATTTTGAAACTCCACAACTCCATTTTCAGAGTCCTTAACATCAATAGGAAATCCCATATATAGAAGTTCTACTCTACTTCCAATTGGAACATTTTCTTTAAGTATATAGGTTTTATTTGAGGTTATTATATAGCCTTTATCCTTTTTAAAAGATAGCCCTTGCTCTCTCGCCTTACCATTTCCAGCACTATAGCTGCCCAACTCCAAGGTATGTGATTCCCATATCTCATTGTATCTAAGGGTTATATCTTCAAATTGCTGATTTCTAACATCATAAGTTGAGGTTAGCTGACCATATAATGCTGCTCCTTGATATTCTAAAGTGGATTCCCAATCTTTTTTAAATCTATCACCATCCACCTTATTCTTAGTAAAAATTTGATTGAATTGAGTTCTTAAGTATCCCACTTCAAATAGTTTAGGGTTATTTGTATAGGACAAAATATTTTCATCTCTTTCCTCTTCAAGTTCCTCCTTTGTTCTTTGAAGACGAATAGCTATTGAATCAGGTGATAAAAAATTAAGATACATGTAGATCTTATAACTATCATTATCCACTTTTAAACTTTTTAAAAATATCTCTTTAAAAACTTCCTCCTCCAAGTAGACTTCATCACTCTCATAGATCAGTGATTCTGGCGTTAGCTCTACTCTTTTCTCACCATCAATTTTTAACTCTGTAGGTGTCAATTTAACCTCTTTTAATGTATCACCCAAATAAAATGTTATTTGTTTTTTATCTTGAAAACTATAATTAATAAAATTGATATCTTTAAAAAATTCTTTTAAAGGAAAATAGTTTTTCTTGTTTTTCAATATAACTTTATATATTTTAGATTTTAGTTCACCATTGACTCTTAACTCATATAGATAGTCTCCATCTGAGTGCTGAAGGTTATCCGACAGAATTTCATAGTCCTCTTTTGTAATCAATCCCTCTTCATAAAGTCTTTTAAGATCTCCCTCTTCCAAATCATTTGAATATATAAAAACACTTATTATACAAAAAAATAAAAAACTCACTAACTTTCCCAAATGCATAACCTATCCACCCTTAATTTATATTTTTTTCACTAATTTTATTCCCCCATATATCTAAAACCACTAACTTAGTCTTTTTTTGGAAAGTGATATCTTTTGGGACTCTCTCTTTTACCACTTTTTCCTCACCTTTAAAAATCCTAGCAGTTGTTAAATATTTAAGTTCCTCTTTATCCTCTTGTAGATATAGCTCAAACTTCCCCCTTATAAGCCCTTTGTTCTTTAAATTTATACTAATAGTATTATTGTTTTTAACAATCTTTTCTATCTCTAAAATAGGTTTTATATCTCCAACATATCCAGCTAACTCAATTTTTAAATTTGTAAAAATCTTTACATCTCCACTTTGTTCACCTGGAGTTTCAATCTCTTTGATGCATAGATTAGTTAAATACTCCCCTTTTGATAGATTATCTGGTGCTACTACTAAAACCTTAATTTTTTTACTTTCCCCAGGTTTTAAAGTTAATACCCTTGGGTATAATTCAACCCACTTACTCATATCAAAAGTGTCTTGAATTTTTTCTGGATAAATTTTATAAGTCAATCTATTTTTTGTAGTATTAAAAAGCGTGTACTCCTTATAACCACCTTCTCCATCGATTCTCTCATCAAAATTCAATGGAGATATATTTGTATAGGCCAATATGTTCATTGAAAAAATCAAAAATAATAATACTTTTAACATAAATTCTCCTCATTTCACTATGTCTGTAACTAAAGGGTAGTTAACCTACCCTTTAGATTTTAACTAATTATTTCATTGTCAATGTAGCTTTAAATGTTCCTGATCCAACATATAGTCCAGAAGCTTGGTCTCCTGGTAAAGCTGGAACTATTGATTGAACTTTTGTCATAACCATAGTGTCAGTTGGAAGCACTGCTATCTCCCCAGTTCTAAATGCTAATTTTGACTCGATTGATTTCGTGCTAGCCGCCGCGTGACCGTCTAATTTAAGCGTTCCGTTGTTCCCTGCTATCTCATTACCATTTAAGTCTGTAGCCTCAAATTTAGCCTTATAAGTGTCTGTAGAGTTATCTGCAAATGCTTTTCCATCTGCTCTCATAAGTCTTACCTCTTTTTCTATAACTGATTCTGAACTTAATCCTGCAACCATATTTCCATGATCAAAACTTAATTTTTTGATTAAAACATTATTTTCGTCTACCAATACCAATTGTGGTCCCTTCGGTAAAACTGTTACTCTAACTTCCAGTGGCACTCCTACGCTTCCTGCATCACTAGTACTTGTTGGAACTGAATCTCCTGGATTTGCCCCAAACGCAACTGCAGTCACTGCTAATAAACCAAATAAAACTTTTTTCATAATTTACTCCTCCTAATATTTCTATTATTAAAAAACCCCTCAATTTAAGGATTATTTTTTACATTTTTTAAAATAATTTTCTGTCCCACAAAAACTTGATTATTATAATCATAGAAAACTAATTCTTTGGCCAATGACGGTATTTTTATATCTATATTTAACTCACCATTATTATTTATTCTTCCTCTGGCTTCAACATCTATTAGGCTGTTGGCAGAATCCACAAATCCCACTCCTATTTCATACCCTCTACCTGTTGTGTTTTTTAATTTTGCAACATAGTAATTATCTGTTTTTCCTTTATCAGATTTTCTTTTCACTATTTTTTCATTGGATATTTCAAATGTATCTCCCACCTCTCCTACATAAGCCTGCATTTCCAGTCCTACAGAGGTTTTTAGAGAAACTGCTGGAGCTATTTTACCCTTTTTATTTTTTTGTAAAAAAGGAATTGAAACATTTTCACTCCCTATCATAAAACTGTATATCCCCTTTTTTAAAACTGGGGGAGCTTCCACAAAAACTTTTACCTTTCCACTACTCTGTGGTTTTATTGTTAAAATTTTAGGATAGACACTAACATATTTGGAGATATCATTTTCTTTACCTGTACTGAATATATTGATTTTATATCTCACTACCTCATCCCCTGAATTGGTATAGGTAAACTCACCATATCCCTCACCTGTATCAATTCGCTTATCAAACCCAAGTGGTCCAAACTCAAATCCAAATGCCATCATTCCTATGATAAACAATAATCCAGTTACTTTTCTTAGCATTTTTTCACACCCTTATATCTATATTTCATCGATTAGATTCTCTATATATTTCTTTCCAAAATTATCTGCCTCTTTTAAAATTGGCACAATCATTTTGCCCAAAGAGGTTAAAGAGTATTCAACATACCTTGGGTATCCATCATTACATCTCTTTTTAACAATATCGTATTGTATTAAACTATCTAAAGTTTCAATTAATACCTTCTCATTACATCCCTCTAAAATTCTCCCTAATTCACTTAATCTTAAACTTTTTTGATTCAATTCCCATATAATAAGTACGCTCCATTTTCTTTTAAAAATTTTAAATGTCATTTCAAAAGGATAGCGAACTCCTACCATAAAACCCCTCCTAAAAACAAATATAAAAAAAGCCGATTGCATTAAACTTAATTATAAGTTTTTTGCAACTGGCTATCATTTTAAAGACCCTCTAGTTTTGCGTCATAAGGTTTCCCTTACTTTGCCCCATATAAAATTAAAATTGTTTCACACTTGTGAAATAAATATATCATATTTTTTTTCCTATGAAAATAACCTACTTTAAAGTAAGTACATATTAACTAGCTTTCTATACGATTTCTACCCATTTTTTTTGCCTTGTAAAGTTTTTCATCTGCCTCTTCTAAAGCATTTTTCAAATCACTTTTTTCCCTTAAATCTCCATAAAAAATTCCAAAAGAGGATGTTATTACTCTATCTTCTATGAGTTCCAATCTCATTATGTCCTTTCTTATTTTCTCTATTAAATCCATAAGTTCATTTTTTTCTATATTTTGTATTATTATTAAAAACTCCTCTCCACCATATCGAGAAACAATATATTTTTTAGAAACTCTTATTTTTAAAATATTTGAAATCCCTTTTAAAACTAGATCTCCTTGACTATGTCCATATATATCATTGATTTTTTTAAAATAATCTATATCAAAT
>NZ_DBGBQB010000358.1:0-2907 GCF_048470075.1 Cetobacterium sp.
TTTTTATATCTATGGGATTAAATATTTCAAAGTAATGCCCTTTATATTTTACTCTTGACTGAGTTGATCTTATTAAATTTTCATTTACATCTCCTCTATTAAAGTGTAAAAAATTTAATACAATATTTTTTTCAACCTCAGGTATACTATCTACTAAAATAACCGATAGATCTAACATAGTTTTTTTTAAGTTCCCTAATTTTTTTAATTCATCTTCACTGGCATAACAATTAGATATTATAACTGTATCAATCCCCTCTTTAAATAAATCTTTTGCTGCTACATCTATAGGGAGATATCTATGTTTTTCTAAAGTGCATAGCCCTTCATCTACTGGCCATGGTCCAAAAGTAGCACTTTGAGAGTTTATAAAGGCTGATGTTATCAAACCATATTTCATAAAATTTTTATTACATTTTCTAAAATGCTCTCTAGTTAATCCTGTGTGCTCATGAGGATAAAAATTGTGACATCCTAAAAGATTGTCCCTATTAGGTTTATAATCCATTATAGTATCTACATATTTTGTATCATTACTCATATTTATCTCTATTTTTAAATCATACTCGTTAAAAGTCATAAGTGACTCTTCATTTCCAGTGTATCCAACATCTAAACGTATTCCATAAACATCTAAATTTTTGAAAAAACTTAAATCACCATATGATATATTTAACTCTTTAAAAATTTTTGGACTTACATCAGCAATAACTTTAAATCCCAGAGAGTTAGCATATGCAATTGTCTCTTTAAAGTTTTGAATAATCTTTTCTTTATCTCCATCAACAGATAATAAACACGTAAAAATTCTAGTAAATCCATATTTAGAAGCTAACTCTATATATTCCTTATCCTTTTGAACATCTGAATGTCCTGGATATATTGAAATTCCTAACTCTCTCATAACTTCTCCTATTTATTCTCCAATTTTTCTAATCTTTCATTCATTTTAAACATAGTTTCATACATTTTTATCATTCTTCTAATTAACTCTTTTTCAGCAATTGCTGTCATTAAATGATCTTGTGCATGAACAAAAACCATAGATATTGGTGTTTTCTCTCCGGCTGCTTCTTTTTGAATCAAATCTGTTTGAACATAATGTGCTTTATGAATAGCTACTTCTGCTTCCTTTAGTTTAACTGCTGCCTCATCAAAATTACCTTTTTCAGCCTCTCCTAAAGCTTCATATGCTAACCCTCTACACTCTCCTGCTTGACCTACTATCGTAAATATAATCTCTTCTAACTCTTCGCTCATCTCTGTAACTGACATTCTATTAAGCCTCCTCTAATCCTTCTTCCTCTAGCTCTTGAGCTGACATTTTTTTATCATATGCTTTCATAAATGGATAATAAACCGCTGCCATTAAAACAATATTGAATATACAAAGAGCAACTGCTCTTAAATCTCCACCTGTTGCTAAGTATGCTCCGATTGGTGCTGGGAATGTCCAAGGCGCTAGTATAGCTGGCCTTGATACTAAATTCAGTGCCATAACTGTATATGATACTATTGTTGCTAAAATTGGTCCTAATACAAATGGTATTGTAAAAAATGGATTTAACATAATTGGTAATCCAAATATAATTGGCTCATTTATATTAAAGATAGCTGGTAATATCGTAGCTTTTCCTAAATCTTTTAAATATTTTGATCTTGCAAATAGAAGTAAAAATACAAGTCCCAATGTTCCTCCCGATCCTCCTATCCAGATAAACCATTGAAAGAAGGGCTCTGGAGTTATATATGGTAAAACTTTATCTCCAGCTTGCATAGCATCAGCATTTGCTGTTAACATCTCAAGCCAAATGGGTCTAGCCATAGCTCCTATTACTGACACTCCATGAATTCCAGCTGTCCATAGCATTGTTATTAACATAACCATTATTATAGCCCCTATTGGGGTATCAACAATACCTTTTAAAGGGTTAAATATATTTGCAAATATATTGTGAATATCTAATTTAAACATCACAAATAGTAACCAAGTAACCAAAACTACTGCAATTGTTGGAAATAAGGCTTCAAAAGATCTAGCAACAGAATCCGGTACACCTTCAGGCATATTTATCGTAATACCTTTTGTTTTAAAAAATCTCAAAACTTCTACAGCAAATATAGATGTTACTATTCCAACGAAAAGACCAGCTCCTCCAAGTTTACCCATAGGTAAAACAAATCCTAATCCTTCACCAGTATTTGAAGTAGCAACAGATGGAATTATTGTCATAAAATACGCAACTAAAGATAATGTTCCCCCTGAGACCCCATCTAGTTTATAGTTTTTAGCTAAACTATAACCAATATTATAAGTGGCATATATTGCTACAAGACCCATTGTAATTCTAAAAGGTATTAAAATATCACCGATATTTTTTTGAATCCATATAAACATACTCATGCTTTCTTTCCATGCTGCTGGTACTGGAGGGAAAGCTATAATTAAAAAGAAACTTCCTACTATTGTTAAAGGAATAGTCGATACCATTCCATCTCTTATAGCTTTTAAATGTCTTTGTTCTGCTAATTTTGTCATAGGTTTCATAAAAACATTTTCTATTATTGCATAAAATTTTTCCATTTTATTTTATCTCCCCTTATTTTTTATTTTAACATCTCTTTAGCTTGAGCAAGTAAAAACTTTCCGCCTAACGGACTATATCCCTTTGTTTCTATCACTTCTACTGGAGTATTATTTTCATCTCCAATAGCTTTAAATTCATCTATTTTATGTCTGATTTGTGGTGCTACTAAAACTCCATCCCAACCATTTTTTAACTCAGTTTCAAATTCTCCCGTTCCAACAGCTTTTGATATAATTTCTAACCCCTCTTTTTTCCCTTCATTAACTAAAGCTTTTACTACCATTGCACTTGACATTCCACCTGAACAAACTAATAATAT